>JABSPR010000461.1 GCA_013214975.1 Flavobacteriales bacterium | reverse complement strand
TCCGCAATTTGTGCAATGGTATCCCTAAAGTTCTCAGCAATTAATCTTAGCACTTCTAGTTTCTTTCCCTTGATCTGAACATCAATAGGAGCGGGCTTTCCTTCATTGAGAGCAGCTGTTATAAGCCCACCAGTATTAAAGCTGATTTCTATTCCAGGAAACTGAGAACGCATTTTAGATCTTAATCTATTCGCGTACTCGACTGTCCTTACTTGATGATCTTCTGTTAGCTGAACTCCAATAAAAGCATCTTGTGTACCTGAGTTTGGTGTGTATGCCGCAGGTAGATCATAGAAGATACCAATGTTTGAGATAATCTGTTGAAGTTCTTCGCCGGTTTCCGCACGAATCAACTCTTCCATCCTTACGATGGTTTCCGATGTTTTTCTAAGAGGAGTTCCTGATTCCATTCGGATTTGGATTTCCATCTGACCAACATCAGATGCTGGGAATAGCTCATAACCTAAATTACTCATTAGGAATAAGGAGCCAATGAAAGCTGCGATTGTCCCCAATAAGATTGGTTTGCGATTGTTTAAGGCCTTCGAAAGGCTAATTTGATACTTCTCCTTCCGTCGTTCAATAAACTTCTCAAATGCCGTTTTTTTCTTTTCCTTCTCGCTATCCGGTAAGTAGTCTTTAAAGAAATAGGCCGCTGCAATCGGTATCAATGTTAAGGAAAAGATGTAAGATCCTAGCATTGAGCCTGCTACGGTTATGGCTAGTGGAGAAAAGAGGAATTTTGTAATTCCTGTTAAAAACAAGACCGGGAAGAATACTGCGATTATTACTAATGTGGAGGCTAGAACAGGATTGGCAACTTCCTTAGCAGCCTCTAATGCGGCAACAGCTGGGGCTTTTCCCATTTTTAAATGTCGGTCAATGTTTTCAAGAACAACAATAGAATTATCTACTAATAGACCCAGTACTAAGGCAATCCCGCCAAGTGTAATGCTGTTGATGGACTGATCCGTAATGAAAAGTATGATGAAAGTGAATAGAATGGAAAGAGGTAAGCTGATCGATACAATTAAAGCAGATCGGATGTTACCCAAGAAGAGTATTAATACAATTATCACGAGTACTAGGCCACCTATTCCAGCATTTACAAGTCCACTAATTGAGCTTCGCACATAAGATGATTGGTCGAATATTACATCTAGGTTAACATCTTTCGACATTCTTTGCTTTAAAAGAGGTAGAGCTTTCTTTACTGCCTCAACAGATGCAATTGTGTTAGCCCCAGGCCGTTTAAAGATTGGGAGATATACTTGCTCCTTGCCATCTACTCTGGCTATATTTGTTTGAATTGCAGCGGCATCTGTGGCTTTACCTACATCTTTGATGTAGATAGGTTTTCCGTTCTTGTAAGTGATAACAATATCATTAAAATCCTCCACATGTGTGATCATTCCTTTGGCATCTATGCCGTAATTGATGTCGCCAATTTTTGCAATTCCAGAAGGAATCATTGTAGTGTTCTCATGGATCGCATCGTTAATCTGTGTTTGCGATATACCTAAAGCCTCAAGCTTAGCCGGGTCAACGTATATATATATTCTTCTTAACTGACCGCCATACGCAGCAGGAGCAATGATTCCTTTAACACTGCTAAGCATTTGACGCAAGTTGTAATATGCCGCGTCGTACAGTTCTTTCCCGCTTTTTACATCACTACTAACAGTAAGAAGCATCAATGGCTTAGAGGCCGTTGGGTCAAACGGTTGGACCATCGGTGGTAATGTTCCCGGGGGCTGATAGTACATGTCAGACATGGCGTAAGCACTAGTATTGGCCATTGCTTCAGCAGGGTCTACGCTTTCATCATAAAAATTTGTTACAATACTAACACCTACAATGCTTTTAGAAAGCTGTTTCTCAATACCTGGAGATTGACCTGTCCACCTTTCCATTCTGCTGGTAATGTCTTTTTCTACAACTTGAGATGGCATACCAGGATAGAGCGTAAGTATTTGCATCGCCGATTTTTTAAATTGTGGCAATATATCTACTGGCATCCGAGGGATGAGTACAGTTGCTAAAACGCCCACGATTATGGCGAATACGACGACTAGGAAAGGATTTTTGAATCCAGTATTTATCATTTATAGTAAAATCTTGCTAGAAACCGGTTAGTGTTTCACTTGCTTGTTTGTAACACTAAAAATAGGGCATTAAAGGAAGAAGATGAGGCTATCCGCCTATGCGAATCATACTTCTTTTTGACAAGTTCTTAACGATTTCTTCTTCGTTTTGAAATTCAGGAAGTCCGCCACACTGTTTCTCTTTGTTAGCAACAGATTGCATGATAATTGATTCGATACTTTCACCATTACGGTGAGCAGTAAGTAAGTCGAGTTCTTCAACACCGAACAGACAGTTTTTAATTTTACCATCGGCTGTTAATCGAAGCCTGTTACACGATCCACAAAATGGGTTTGTTACGGAGCTAATGATTGAGAAGGTTCCCTTGAAGCCGTCAACACGATATGCTTTTGATGTGCTATGCTCGTTATCAACAAGTTTTTTAATGGAATATACATTCGAAACCTTGTCTGTTATCTCTTTATAACCGAAAACTTTTTCCCAATTCCAGTTGTTACCATCAAAAGGCATGAACTCGATAAATCGAATATGTATTGGCTCATCTCTTGTCCATTCAACAAAGTCGATAATTTCATCGTCGTTAACGCCACGCATTACTACTACGTTGATTTTAATGGTATATCCTTCGCTTTTCAGCAATTCAATATTGTTGCGAACGTCTTTATATAGTTTGCGTCTGGTGATTTGGTTGAATTTTTCTTCGCTCAACGAATCCATACTAATGTTGATGTTTCTTAGGCTTGCTTTTTTAAAGCTGTCCATGAACTTATCAATATGGGCGGCATTCGTGGTAATAGCGAGCTCAACTGGCATTTTACCAAGTGCCTCAATAATTTCAGCAGCATGTTTACAAACCAATGGTTCGCCACCTGTAAGTCTTATTTTCTTTACGCCTAGATCAACGAATGTTTGTGCAATATCAATTACCTCGTCTTTCTTCATGATCTTGGAAGCATCCCCTAGTGGGATTCCCTCTGCGGGCATGCAATAGAAACAACGCATGCTGCACTTCTCAGTAAGCGAAATGCGCAGATAATCGTGTGTACGCCCAAAAGTATCTTTAAGCATGATTAGTGTTTGCCGTCGTTCATAATGTGAAACACATGTAAAATGTAAGGGAAGAGGGCGTCCATGCTTTCTTTGGCACCACCTGTGGATCCCGGGAAGGTTAGGATAAGTGTATTGCCTATAGTTCCAGCAACTCCTCTAGATAGCATGGCATAAGGCGTTCTTGCTTGACCATAAGTCCTTGCTGCTTCCATCATTCCTGGAATTTCTCGTTCTAGAAGAGGGGCAATTGTCTCAGGGGTTTTATCTCTAGGAGATAAGCCGGTACCACCTGTTATGATTATTAGGTTTAC
>JABSPR010000460.1 GCA_013214975.1 Flavobacteriales bacterium | reverse complement strand
GAAGTTGAGCACGGTGCGACTGAGCACGTTACTATTTTCCATTAGCTGCTCATTTTCTAAACTAAATTTCTTGCATGCCTATCTACAGTTGGTTTTATCTCAACTTTTACTTTATTCCCGTTTTCTTCTTCTGTTTTTGAAACACAATACTTGATTGTATTTACGTCATCGTATCCATTAATTATACCTTCTGTAAATAAGAAACCGATAGTGAGTTCAAAGTCATGACCTGGTGTTCGCATAGTAACAGAAATACTTTTCTGTTTGCGATTATTTTTGTCGCCATAGCCCAGTTGGATTTCAAGCGGTTCTTCAACCACCAAAAGGTCATCAACTACGTCAACGGAATTTGCCGTGACTTTAGATATGCTTACTGATTTTACGCTACTAGCCAAAACTCCTTATAATTTAATTTAAAGATAAGGAAACGTTACGAGGAAATATTAACCCCGTAATCTTTCGTTTGCTGCATCAAAAATTGGATTTTCTACCACAATAGCTTTACGCTTTACACCTAGAATTTCAATTTCGTAATTGCTTCCAATTATTGCTTTCTCTGTTTTAATGTAAGCTAAGGCTAAACTTTTTTGAACGGTAAAGCCGTAACCACCTGAAGAAACCCTTCCAATGATATTGTCGCCATCGTAAACAGGCTCGTCCATAAATACATCCGCCTCATTGTCGTCTTCAACAGTCATCATAACCAAAGATTCAGGGATGCCATCTTCTTGCATTTTAAGAAGAGCATCTTTTCCTTTAAAGTCTTTTTTGAATTTAACCGCCCAGCCTAAGCCTGCTTCAATTGGATTTCTTTCGTAGTTCAACTCGTTTCCAAGAATGCAATATCCTTTTTCAAGGCGCATAGACATCATTGCACGTAAGCCGAAATTCACAATACCGAATTCCTTTCCAGCTTCCATGATCGCATCATAAATTGCTTCTTGATCTTCGTATTTGCAATAGAACTCCCAGCCTAACTCTCCTGTAAACCCAAGTCTAAGTGCTCGTGCCTCGCGTCCTCCGATAGTTACCATTTTTGAAGTGGCAAATTTGAATTCGTCTTTAGAATAGTCAGCATCAGAAATTTTAATAATCAAATCTCTTGATCTTGGTCCAGCAACTACCAACACAGCTAAATCTTCAGAGATGTTTTTAATTTCAATAGGACTTCCTTTAGGAATTTGTTTTTGAATCCAATCGAAATCATGACGTTCTGCAGCAGCTGCAGTTACTACCATGAAATCATCTTCGTCTAATTTCGTAATAGTTGTATCGCATCTAATCTTTCCGCTATCGGCAAGCATTGTAGTTACAGCTGCTCTACCCATAGTTTTAGGAACATTATTGTTTGCTAAGTAATTTAAGAAGTCTGCTGTTCCTTCTCCTTTAACAGAGAATTTAGAGAAACCAGATAAATCAAGTACACCAACACTATTTCTTACAGCTTTACATTCGTTACCAACATGTTCGAACCAGTTAGTTCTCTTAAAACTATTGATTTCCATTGCCTCAACTCCTTCAGGTGCAAACCAATTTGGTCTTTCCCATCCATAAGTTTGGCTCATTACAGCCCCTTGTGCAACAAGTTTATCGAAAATAGGAGTTGTTTTTACGTTTCTTGCTGCCGGACGAATTTCACCTGGGTATTCAGCCGAGTACATCATTTTGTACGTTTCTTTTACTTTTTCTTCTGCCCATTTAAGGTCAGCGAACTCTCCATATCTACGGCTATCCATAAACATTGGGTCGATGCTTGTTTCTCCTTCAATGATCCATTCTGCGCAGTGTAATCCTGCAGCAGCACATTGTGTAATACCGAAACAATGTCCAGCATTCATGAAGAAATTCTTAACTCCGAAAGCTGGTCCTACAAGTGGATTTCCATCGGGAGCATAAGTAATTGGTCCGTTAACTTCTTCTCTAATTCCGGCTTCTCCCATTGCAGGTACTCTACCTATCGCATCCATTAATATGTTTTGAATTCTATCCATATTAGGATTAAGCATTTTTGAAGCATAGTCGTCTGGCACTCCTGCCGGATTCCATGGCATCGCAACTGGCTCGTAAGGACCGATAAGTAGTCCTTTTAGCTCTTGTCTCATGTAATAAGAAGTATCAGGATCTCTTAATAATGGTAGTTCCATATCCGAGTTAACCAATTCTTCTAAATCATCAAATAAGATATGGTGGTGCTCCATCGCAATGATTGGTAGATTAACACCTATCATATTTGCAATTTTAGTAGCCCATAGTCCAGCACAGTTAACTACGGTTTCGCAATCGATGTCACCATCCTTAGTATGTACAGTCCATTCGTCATTTGGCTTTTGCGTAAAACCGGTAACAGGATTGTTAAGATAAATCTCAGCACCGTTGGCTTTAGCGCCTTTTGCCATTGCATGCGTTACACTAGTAGGATCAACGTGACCATCTTCTGGGTGATATAATCCGCCTAAAAGACCATCTGTTTGAAGTAATGGATAAACATCTTTAAGTTCATCAGCAGTCATCATCTTAGAATTAACTCCTAAGATTTTGTCTTTTGCAGCAACATGCTTGTATTCAAGCATTCGTTCTTCATTTAAAGCCAATCGAATACTTCCCGTAGTATGCCAATCCACAGCTTGTCCAGTTTCCTTTTCTAAGGTTTGATAAAGCTCAACAGCATAATTGTGAACTTTAGAAAGATTGAACCCTCTACTGTATTGCGGAATGTTTCCTGCAGCTAACCAAGTAGAGCCAGATGTTAATTCATTCTTATCAACAAGAACAACATCAGTCCATCCTAATTTAGTTAAATGATAAAGTGTGCTACATCCTGCAATACCACCACCAATTACTACTACTCTCGCTTGCTTTTTCACTTGTTAAATCTTTAAGTGTTATTAATTTAATACCGTTACTCTCCGTATAAAGAGGGATGGTGAATTTAAATAAAAAATGCTGTTAATAAACAACCCTAAATGCAATTATTTGCACGCGTTCTGCACGATATATTGTAGTCGAAAGAATGTATTTTTGAAATTAAGAAAAAACAATATATGGCTGTAGGAATATTAGAAGCAAAAGACTTGATAGTTAGTACTGTTAGGCATCTTGTTGAGAAGGAAGTTTTATTAGAGAATGCACTTGGCTCTGTCTTGGCTCAAGACGTAAAAGCAACTTTAGATTTGCCAAATTTTGATAACTCGGCAATGGATGGATATGCAATTCGGTATGACGATGTTCAAGGTAATACTGTTTTGAAATTAGTAGGCGAGGTTCCTGCGGGTGGATTTTCAGATCATGTATTAGAAAAGAATGAGGCCATTCGGATATTTACCGGTGCAGCAGTTCCTATTGGGGCTGATACAGTAGTAATGCAAGAGCATGTGCAAAGAGATCACGACGATGTTCGGATTGATAAATTACCTGTTAAAGGAGCGAATATTCGATTAACAGGAGAGCAGATTGGTATTGGTGAAGTTGCATTGGTTAAAGGAACCAGTCTTAATCCAAGTGCTCTTGGATTCTTAGCATCTTTTGGAATTACTAAAGTAAAGGTGTTTGATTCTCCTAAAGTTGCTGTTATAATTACCGGGGATGAATTAGTTGATCGTGGAGATACACTAGAAAGAGGCCAGGTCTTTGAATCAAATTCTATTGCGCTTATAGCTGCTGTGAAACAATGTGGTATTGATGAATGTCGGATGTATCGATGTGAAGACGATAAAACTTCTCTTTTGAAATTGGTAGACGTAGTAATGCAAGAGTCGGATTTAGTAATATTTACTGGAGGAATCTCAGTAGGTGAGTATGATTTTGTTGGTGAAGTATTAAATGAGCTAAATGTAAACGAGGTTTTTTATAAGGTTCGTCAAAAACCAGGTGGACCATTGTTTTTCGGAGAGCAAAAAGAAAGATTCTTTTTTGGGTTGCCAGGAAACCCTGCGGCTGTGATGTCTTGTTTTTATGAGTACGTTTTACCGGCTATTCGAAAGATGAAAGGTTGCGATGAACTGTTCCTTCCGCAAGGAAAGTTGCCATTGAAAAATGACTTCGAAAAGAATCCGAAAAAAGGTGGTTTTCTGAAAGGGAAAATACACGAAAACGAAGTGGAGATATTGGACAAGCAGGCATCTTCTATGATGCGTTCTTTTGCTAAAGCAGATTGCCTTATTTATGTGCCAGAAAATCAGGGTGAATTTAAATCTGGAGAGATGATGGAAATTCATTATTTGCCAAGAAATTAGAAAGCGTTTTGATCGAGAGAAATGAAGTAACAGGTATTGTTTTAGCTGGTGGAAAAAGCACTCGAATGGGAGAGGAGAAGGGGCTTGTTTTGTTTGAAGATAAGCCAATGATTGAACACGTTTTGTTAGTGCTTGAATCCGTTTCTTTACTTGCAGTAGTAAGTTCTAATTCAGATAGTTATAACTATCTAGGCAGGTCTATTGTTAAGGATGAAATTATAGATCAAGGTCCAGGTGCAGGATTAGTAGAAAGCCTTAAGGAATCTAATACTAAGGTAAACGTGATTGCGCCGTGCGACATGCCTCATTTGAATGTAGAGTTTATGCAATACATGCTTTCTCAGTTAGGGAGTTTTCAGGCAGTTGTACCAGTTCATAAAAGCAGGATTGAGCCGCTCTGTTTGGTGATGAAAAAGGAGTGTGCTCCAGTTATAGAAAAGGAGTTAAGAAACGGGGTAAATAAATTAACTGAAATCTATAAATCGATCAACGTAAATTACCTAAAAGTAACTGGCGATGAACCAGGCTATAATACTGATCTTTTTAAAAACTATAATAGCCCTACCGACTTTAATCAATAGGGCTATTCAGCTTTAAATTTCGTGGTAGTTACTCTTGGCTTTCTTGCTCTTGGGCAACAGGT
>JABSPR010000459.1 GCA_013214975.1 Flavobacteriales bacterium | reverse complement strand
CCAGCCACGGTGGAGTTTGTATCTCCATAAAGGACCAAAGCATCGGGCTTCTCTTTTTTCAAAATATCCTCCATGCCAACCATTATATCTGCTGTTTGCTTTGCATGTGAGCTTGAACCTACTTGCAAGTTATACGCCGGCTTAGAAATTTCCATTTCATCAAAGAATATCTGTGAAAGATTTTCATCATAATGCTGTCCTGTATGCACTATAACTTCTTCTATCTTATCAGAAAACTCCGTTCTGATTGCCCTATTTAGGGCTGCAGATTAGATTATTTGAGGTCTAGCTCCAATAACAGTAACAATTTTCAACATCTTGTCTTAACTCTATATTATTCCATCATCAGCGAAGCTATAATATTTTCTATCAGATATTATAATATGATCTAAAACTTTAACATCGATGAGTGCCCCTCCAGACTTGATTTTCTTGGTTAACCTAATATCCGATTCACTTGGCTGAAGGTTGCCCGAAGGATGATTATGAAAGAGAATTATAGAGGAACAAACATTTTGGATCGCCAACTTGAATATTATCTTATTGTCGATTACAGTACCGCTCACACCTCCTTTACTAATTTGATGTTTTGCTATAACAACATTAGCTCTATTCAATAGTAGAATCCAAAACTCTTCGTGCTGTAAATTAGACAGCACGCCTTGGAGATGATGGAAAGCATCCTTACTGGATTCAATTTTACTTTTAACTTTTGATTTTTGCGATGGAATACGCGAACAGAGTTCGAGAGCCGCGACAATTCCTACTGCTCTGGCTTCACCTATCCCTCTAAATTTTTTAAGTTCCACGACATCCATCTTAGACAATAATGACAGGTCATTATCCACACTATTCAGAATTCGCTTGGAAACATCAACAGCAGATTCATTCCGGATACCGGAACCAATAATTATTGCCAACAGCTCAACCTCAGTAAGGTGTTTTCGACCTTTCATCAATAACTTCTCTCTTGGGCGGTCTTCCTCAGCCCAAGATTTTATCGTAAGATTATTCGGAAATGTATTCATACCCCACCATGAGAAAATTATCGGTGATTAATGGCTCTGTGGCCGGAGAGAAGGTATTAAAGATTTGCTATATGCGCAGCCAACTTTGACTTTAGGTTTGCAGCCTTATTTTTATGTATCACATTACCTTTTGCAAGCTTATCTACTAATGCACTTACCTTCGGCATCATTTCAGTTGCTTCCTTTTTATCGCTTGAATTTCTTAGATCTCTAATCGCATTACGAGTAGTTCTTCCGTTGTAACGATTTCTTTCTCGTTTAGCTTCGTTAGATCTAATTCTTTTAATCGATGATTTGTGATTCGCCATAGTTATTTTAAAATAGGACGGCAAAGATACGCATTTTCGTTTTACAATTACAAACGAATTGCTATTAATATAATAGCCTAGATTAAGTATCTATATTAAACATCATAAATATTTGTCCTTAACTTCATTATATTCAATGCTACCTGCTATAATTAGAGTTCACTAAACATTTCGGATTACTCCATTTTCCTTTAAAATCATTTAAATCAATCTCGTTATTTACGTCATCCAGATACGTTAATGAGGTATCCTTTTTAAGAATTTTCATTTCCCCTTTTAAAATAGAAGTAACGATAAGTTCTACCAATTTCTTTCTACTTAGGTTTTGATTTGCAATACCGATATCAATCCCCATCACGTTATTTGCCAGATCCATCACAGAACTCATTGAGTCAGGAACAGCCCCATCTTCCAATTTCCTCTTCTTGAAATCTAAATAATTCCCCTTTTCGTGAGCCTCACCAAGTTTTTTTACCTTTTTAGCGCTGATATTTTGCGCTAAAGAAGCCATCCAGTATGCATGCCTAAATGCATCCATTTTACCTCCCATATAGTCGTTTCCTAGCCTCCCCTCTTCTTCTACTCCTTTTGCAATTCGCTGAACCTTTAGAGCAAGCACCCCAGCTTTCTTTGCAATAAATGGGTGAGCTAATGACCAAGCCTTTTCAGGCCTACTGAGCATTTTGAATTTTATTTTTTTATTCGATTTAAACGCCATAGAACCTATTGGACTGAATGCCAACACCAATATCAACATGACAACATTAAAAAGTTTATTTAGCATCTAATACTTAGAATAATAAAAACTATCCTCAGATTCGTTTAACATTAAAACCGTCCGATTTCAGAATATCAATAATATTATTGGCGTAGTCACCTTGTATTATTATCTCACCATTTTTAACTGAACCACCTACCCCAAATTTATTTTTAAATTTCTTTTCAAGGAGCTTCATCTCATCTACAGTTCCGATAAAGCCAGATATCACGGTTACTACTTTTCCCTTTCGATTCTTTCTATCTAAAGCGACTTTCAGATTCTGATCTTTATTCTCCAACGCTTCGGACTTCTCTTCATCTCCAGGATTAAAACTAGGATCTGTAGAGTAAGCGAAATTTAATTCATCTTTCATTCTGCTCATTTAAAGTCTCGCCGCAATATTTACAATATTCAGCATCTACGTCATGCCCTTCCTTTGAACAATGTATGCATGATTGAGATGTAATCTGCTTAGGGAAATCCCTACTTAATTCAGCTGATACAATTCCTGTGGGTACAGCAATTACACTATACCCAAGAATCATAATAAAAGAAGCTACAGCTTGTCCTAGCACTGTTACCGGTGCAATATCTCCATAACCGACTGTAGTTAACGTTACAATAGCCCAATAGATACTTCTTGGAATGCTAGTGAATCCACTTTCCGAACTTTCTATTATATACATAATGGTTCCCATAATAACCGATAATGTTAATACTGCTCCTAAAAAGACTGTAATTTTCGCTTTACTAGCTTTTAATGCTTGGATTAAGATATGTGCTTCACTAATGTATCTAGCTAATTTAAAAATCCGAAACACTCTTAGAAGGCGCACCGAGCGAATGACTATCAAAAACTGTGGCCCACTTACAAAAAAGCTCAAATATGTTGGCATAATTGAAAGAATATCGACTAGCCCCATAAAACTAAACATATACTTAAACGGCTTCTCTACCGAGATAACTCTTAAGACATACTCAATTGTAAAAAGAAGGGTAAAGAAAAGCTCAGTAAGTCGTAAAGCACTGCCGTATTCCACCCTTATGCTTTCGACACTTTCGAGCATCACTACCAATAAACTGGCAATTATAGCCCACAATAAACACACATCAAACAGCTTCCCCATAGGAGTATCCGCTTCATATATAATCTCATGCATTTTCAGTTGCCAAGAATTCAGGCCACTTTTATTCAATTTACCGTCAACGCTCATTACTTTAGAACTTAGTTTGGAGCATCAAAGATAATCCTATTGTTGAACCGAGAGAGAACCCTTCTTATATTCTTTGGATAAGTACTTCGCTCTACTATCTTGGATCTTATAATACTTCCTGCCAAAAACGGCACTATAAGCTTTTGACAATGTCAACAAAACAATACCTGCACCAACCATCTGATAGAGATACTTCCCATTCACCTCATCAAACTGAAGTTTATTATCAGAATCTTTAAAATTTGTGCTTCTATATGGGGCAGCCAAATACAAAATAGCACCAACTCCTTGTAGTATATTCTTCACCCTTTCTCCCCTGATTTCCCGAGAAGCTAATATTATATCCTTAAGTAAAATTTCTTGCGTGTGATACAACCCGCTTAAATCATGAAAGCCATCCATCTCACTACCTCGATAATATTCTTCTTTGGCTATTCCTTCTATTGTAATAGAGGAATCCGAAATCATGGCCAGAACTCCCGACAACTCCAGATCCATCAAAGGGTCAAGAGCTGATTCATTTAACATTTTACTGTGCATACAGTTAACCCGAACAACAATTTTCCGCCCAATTTCCAAGCTTACTTTAACCTTATCTTTTGAATTTTTAATTACGAATTCCTGACTTTGAACAGGGCTCAATATTAAAAAAGCCATTACTAGAAATAGCAATACTTTTATTTCAGAAGTTATCTGTGGAATATTGCATACACTCATTGACTATACATTTAAATTTAATGAAATGCGCACCTGATCCAAAGTGATTAACTCGAGCCTTAACCAAAATTCCGTTATAATATGCGGGCCTAATATCAACCTGAATAGCGAATCTAATTTTTATTTAGGCTCTAAGTACTTACTTATTTTATCCTTGGTTAATGGTTTTTCGATAAACCCCATTACATCATCTAGCTTTTCGTATTCTTCTTGAGCAGAACCACCAAGTATTGAACTTAACATCAATATTTTAGCCTTGCCGACATGGGCACTCTTCCGATACCAGTCTAAAAATTCAAACCCGGTTATCATCGGCATATTAATATCGAGCAGTATAAGGTCAGGAGTACCTTCTTTTTCATCTAGAAACACCATTGCCTCAATCGAATTAGAAACAGATTCTACTACTTCAATGTTGAAATTATCCTTAATCACTTTTTTACTAACGAAATTAGACACGTAGTCATCGTCAACAAGTAATATATTCTTCATCCTAATTTGATAAGTTTAATGTCTCTTTGATACGTACAACTTCAAGAGATAGTTCCTTGATAATTCCAGGGCATTCGTTTGTAACTTCCTGTATCAACATTGGCACTGATTCCAAGTCCTTTTTCGAGTCGATACTTACTTCAATTTTTCTTAATAAATCCTTGATATCATCTCTACCTATCAGCATCATATTAGGACCCATTTTATGTGCATAGATACTAACTAGCTTCATATCACTATCTTCAAAGGCTGTATTAAGCAATTTTAAATCGCTTGGCAACTGAACCAAGATGTTTTCTAATGTATCCCCAACTAATTTCATATTCCCTCCTGTCATCTTCAATAAGCTTTCAATACTCAAAGAAGTAACCTTTTCATAGGCATAATTTATTTCATTCTCATCCCCTTTTAAACCAATATCTATTTTCTGAAATAGATCAAGCGCATCGAATGGTTTTGTTAAAAAATTATTGCTCTATCAATTTTCTTTGTTTTTCTGGTATTTCATCTGTGTTATACCCTGTTAACGCCAAAATGGGAATATTCGCTAATGCGGTTCCCATTTCTGACTTAATATATTCTATAGCTTCATAGCCATTCATTATTGGCATGCTAATATCCATTATTATATAATCTATCCTCGTATTTTTCAGAGCCATTACAGCCTGTATTCCATTCTGCGCTAATGAGACATTTGCTCCTTTTTCAGATAGGATCTTATTCGTTATATACTGCGTTACAAGACTATCTTCTACAAGCAATATATTAACTCCTTTGTATCTCATGAACTATCAACCCGTCTTCAAATATTTAACTAATATACTACGCTGAATATTCTTATTGGGTTATTCCATCACATAGAGTATTATGTTTGTTGAACCAAATATGTAATACCTGCTGCAAAAACCAACCCTAAGGATATTGCCCAGCGCATCATTTTCTCTGTTCGCAAGCTACGAAGCATTGAAAAGTTCATGAAAATATTCCGTGCTTTATTTCTAACGTTGTTCACGTAAAACTCGTCCTTTACGACATAGTCGTAGGCACCAAACTTCATCGATGCCACCGCGACTTGAATCTCCTCATGACTCGACAACATAACCACCTCGGTTGCTGGGTTATTCGTTTTTATTCGCTTAAGAACTTCTATCCCGCTCAACAAATTCCCTTCTTGACCGCTCAAATCATAATCTAATACGACCAATTCTGGTTCCAAATACATATTCTTCAAACATTCCTCACCTGATGTAAAAGTCATTATCATGCAATCTTTTACATTTCTTAAATCAGATTCTAATATTCTTAGAAATATCTCCTGATCATCAACTAAGAATATCAATCTTGTTTCATCTTTCTTATACTCAGCGGAGAATTTTTTCTTACCTACTACTTTTTCTTTCTGCGCTTCTACCACTTCCATAATATTTTAATAATTAAATTAACTGGATTTCAAATCGTTAGTTCTATAACGGCATCATTTTCCAAAAGATTCTATAATTCTACTGAGACACATATTATCTCTATGAATGACATCCAAACACCTGTGAAATACAACCTCATACAATCATTGAAACAGAACTCTCCAATAGCCGTACAAGACTATATGTAATTTAAAGCTCAGAACTTCAACTTAAGAATTGTACATTTAATCAATAAGCCTAGAATATTAAAGCATGAAATGTATTGTTGTTGATGACGATAAGGTACAAAGAGATCTAATATCGGCATATTGCAAAAAATGTGACCTGCTTGACTTCTCAGGATCGTGCGAAAATGCTATTGAAGCATCAAATTTCATAAGATTAAACCCACAAGATTTAATTTTCTTGGATGTAGAAATGCCGGAAATGACAGGCTTAGAATTTTTGAAAAACTTAGTTAACAAACCCCAAATAGTACTTATTACAGGGAATCAGAAATACGCTTTAGATGCTTATAATAATAATGTAACCGACTACTTGCTCAAGCCAATCTCTTATGCCAGGTTTCTTAACTCTGTTCATAAGGCATCTACTTTATTGAACCGCACTATTAATCCCGGTGATGAGGTACCTAAAGATATTTATGTTAAAGTAGATTCTATGCTGGAAAAGATACTCTTGAAGGACATAATCTATATCGAAGCCGCCGTAGATTACATCCACATTTCAACTAATTCCAGAAAATATTTTATTAACTCTACGATGAAAAGCATATTAGAATCCCTTCCCTCACAAAATTTTATTCGCGTCCATAGATCCTTTATTATTTCGGTAAGTAAGATTATTAAAATTGATGGAAACCTTATCGATATGGGGGCTAACCTAGTACCTATAAGTCGATCTTACAAAGAAGAGGTGATGCGAAAAATCAATCTAGTAAGTTAATCGTACTAGATTAACAAAGTGGGAACTATTGTTCAGATAGATGTAAATTAATAAGCCAGAAACTATTAAACTAGCTAGTACTGTAACCAGGTAATACTGTTTAATGTCTCTCCCAATTTAGCCAACTCATCCACCCCTTTTGAGATTGGAATAATCTCAAAAAACTTCCCAAAATCATTTTTAGCATCAATATCTTCCTCTACACCATATTGAGGAAGAAATATTTTCTTTCCAATTCGCATATAACTTATATAATTACCATAAGAACTATTAAATCTATATAGACCTTCTCTCTTTGGCACAATATGTCCAATTATCGTATTCCTCTTTTGAAGATTCGTGGACAATCGATCTAAGAAATCTTTCTCCTCTTTGAATCCTTCTCCATAACTAACTGCTGCCAAAGTATCATCCCCAATAAATCGCACCATTCCATCAATATGCCCAGTGACATCAAAAGCCGCCACAGGGATAGAAATCATTTTCGAAATCCTTAAACTCTCGCTAAACCCTCTTCTTATTTCACGAATGTCAATCGATTCATTATTCGTTACAATTCTGTTTGTCACTAATGCAACACCTTTACTATTTCGAATTAATCCTCCTCCCTCTAAAATAATTCGTTGACGAGAAGCAGCTTTCTACTTAACGTTTCCTTTCAAATAACGTGCTAGCTTAACACCAGCTGAATCGTTCAAAATTGAACTTTCAATATTGTCTTTCAAGTACGACAGTGCGTATTTAAACTTCACATAATTATCCAATGAAACAGATAAAGGCGCCCAATCCTTAATCCAGATATCCCTTACTTCTTTTAACTCCAACAGTTCTACTTGCACACCCTTAGAAGAAAATTTTCCAGCCAACTCTTTTTTTGCTTCTGGACTATGAACAATAATTAGTTTAGGAACGCCAGCATTGGTGGCAAAGGCTTCAATATAGTTGTCGTAAAACGGAACTAAATCCCCCAGTCTTTCCAACCCCAGTGGGTAAGCATTTAGGTGTTTTTCTTGGGTTTGGTCCAAGACGGAATCATATGATTATTCTTACTATTATTTAATTCCGCCCTCTATTTTTCTTGGGCCTCTGCCAGACTTGGCAATACACCAGTGATTATTAGTATACTAAGTGCAATTACAAACTGATTCTTTATTCCTTTTGGTTAAAATTTCAAAAGGGCCAAATATAATGCATTCTTACCTTATACATCAGTTCGGAATCAACTGGTTATGGCATCTCGAATTTAATGAAGCGAACTAAAAATCTGTTAGATTTGTATAAATAGGTATTAAAGATTCATTACTTAACATTAATATTCAGCAACCCAAATTAAATTGAAAGAAAAAGAATCTAAGTCTATCGTATATTCTATTGCTAAATTTATTTACAAATAATAGCAAAATTGACTAATAAGCTTACCAAAGCAGCCATGGAACTTAACTACCTAATGTACCAAATGGACTTTAGTGAACGAGAAGACGACATCTATATCATTTTATTCCCTAAATCAGGAACTACAATAATGCAAATGATTCTTTATCAACTCACAACCGATAGTTCTATGGATTTTAACCATATCAATGATATTTCTCCATGGATAAGAAACGAAGCGTATGAGAATGAAAAAGTCAAAGATTTAAAATCTCCAAGATTAATAAAGACACACGACGCCTATCAAGAGTTTGATCACCATAATAGAGGCAAGTATGTATACGTTTCTCGTAATCCTCAAGATATAGCAGTTTCAAAATATCATCAAGAGAGGGATTACAAACAACCCGATCTGAAATTTGACGAATATGTAGAAAAGTTTTGGCCGACGATAAAGAAAGTTGGTATACATTTCAAAGAGACTGGATAATTAACAATAGAGACTCTAGAATCCTATATATCCAATATGAAGATTTGCTCAATCAATTTAAGAGTACTTTGAATCGAATTATCAATTACATAGGTATAGATCCTGAAACTGTAGATTAAAATAGAGTTAAAGAAAGATCTAGTTTTAATTTCATGAAGAAGCACTAAAATAAATTTGGCATTCAACCAACAGACGCTCAGAAAGTGTACAATAACTTCATTAGAAAAGGAGCAGTTGGCGAGGGGAAAAAAAATTAAGCAAAGAACAATCCAAACAATTTTATGACAAGTTTCAGGAATTCACCTACCCCCCTAATAAGCTCAGAATGAGATAGTTTTTAATCCATTTACGGAATCTAAAAAATACAGAAACATAAATCAAACAAATGAAAAACTTAAGAAAACTTGGAGGTATTCTACTTGGACTGATTGGTATTTCTGCGCTTTTCACTTCATGTGCTAAGGAACGACAATGTAATTGCACCTACGGAAGTGGTGTTTATAGATATACCATTATTACCAAGCAAAAATGCGACGAGCTTAACCTTATCTTAACAGACAACACATATGCCTATCTAGTAACCTGTACAGAATTTTAATATGAAAAAAAATTACAAACTTAGTTAAGCTCAGAACTATTGCTTTCGTGCTATTTGGATCGACAACTATATTTTCGTCATGCGCGAAAGAAAGAACATATCGATGCTATTATGGCGGCAAACAAGTTGCTATTGTAACAACAAAAGGTAAATGTGAAGATGTGCAATTAGCTGGCACAGTATATAACCCTACTATGTGCCAATAAGGTTTTTAGTAAGAAACAATTTAGAGGTATTTAATAATACAATGTCCTGAACATATCATTATTGAATACCTCTTTTTTATATATTTCCATCTTCGAAAACTTGAGGATTATGCTATTGTTTAAATTTTCATCCCTCAACCCTGAGTCACCGAATTAATCGAATTCATTCCTTGACACATTCATTCAAGGCTCGACCTATTTATTTTTCGCAAAAAAGATGTAATGCGTTGCTCTAGAATCAACAAGTTTTACCCCATAATGCTATATTTGCACACACTAAAAATTCAAAGCTAAATAATGGATACAGCTGACAATAAAGAGAAAGAGACCGAACAAATACCAAGTCACGCACAGGTAGTTATTATCGGTGGTGGTGTAATTGGATGTAACATAGCATATCACCTTACAAAAAGAGGCTGGACAGATGTTGTATTGCTTGAAAAACACACACTCACATCAGGAACAACTTGGCATGCTGCTGGTTTAATCGTAACCTCTGGATTTACTACAGAAACGTCGATGCAATTGGCTAAATACACAAGAGAACTTTATGGAACTCTTGAAGCCGAAACTGGTCAGTCTACTGGATTTAGAGACATCGGATTGCTTCAGGTTGCAGCCAACGAACATGTTGAAACCGATTTAAGAAGAAAAGCAGCTTTCAATAAGCACATGGGGATAGATTCTCACGAATTGTCTCCAAAAGAGATTTTAGACATGTGGCCTTTGGCCAATGTTGACGATGTAAGAAGAGGTTTCCTAACCGTCGGTGATGGTAGAGCAAACCCAGTTGATGTTACCATGGCATTAGCTAAAGGAGCAAGAAGCGCAGGCGTTAAAATTATCGAAGGTGTAACAGTTACTGACATCAAAACTAAAGATGGAAAAATTGAAAGTGTTGTTACAGATAAGGGAACTATATCTTGTGAATTTGCCGTAAACTCTGCTGGTATGTGGGGACGTCAGATTGGCGATATGGCGGGATGTATTACACCGCTTCAAGCTACTGAGCATTACTATGCTATTATGGAAAGTGACGAATTTAAAATAGACCCTAACTGGCCTATCCTAGAAGATCCTTCCAAACATGCATATTTCAGAGAAGAAATTGGCGGATTAATGGTTGGTATGTTCGAACCTGTATCTATGGGATGGTCTATCGATAAAGTAGACAACAACTTTGTTTTCGGAGAAATCGATCCTGACTTAGACAGAATGGTTCCTTACTTATCGACTGCCTTAGAAAGAATTCCACAAATGGCTGAAGCTGACCTTCGGTTATTCTTCTGTGGTCCAGAAAGCTTTACACCAGATTTAAGTCCATTAATTGGTGAATACCCAGAGGTTAAAAACTTCTTTGTTGCTGCTGGACTAAATTCATT
>JABSPR010000458.1 GCA_013214975.1 Flavobacteriales bacterium | reverse complement strand
TTCGTACTCGTCGTCCATGTCATTTAAGATATCGTAATCCACAGGTCCGAAATAGAAACTCATCGGGAACGATTCGGTTGGTGAATGTTCGAATGGAATAGCCAATGTAGAGGACATTGTTTTAAGAACATGTGCAGAATCTTCTAAAGCAACTGTGCTCATGCTAATCGGTTTATGGAAAGCCGTTTCAGCTGTTAGGATAGAAGAGAAAAACTGTTGCTTGTATGCAATCCATTTAATTTTTGCATCTGCTTTAATGTCGTCGTCCGATCCTTCCGAAATGTAATCTACTTCATCACCTGCGTATTTGTAATATATCGTGGTGTATTTGCTTCTTTCGTCTTTGATGTTTTTCTCTAAAGGAAGAGCTGTTACAGTCCAATCTAAATCCATGTCAACAATATTAGAAGCGACTAGATTGTTAATGCCAACTAAGTTGATTGTTGTACCTACCTCATAACTGTTTCCAGAAAGGGTGTATTCGTACTCTACATATTCCGAAGGCGATGCGTAATAACGCATTGAAATTGACTTCGAATCATCGTTGGCTACAACGAAAGATTCTCCTTCTGCTTGAAACTGAAGTTCGCTTGTCGTAATTCGTTGATTACCAGTAAAGAATTTCAACCCGAATTCAGAATGCGCTTCATCAAATAGTATTAACGGCAGTGAATCATATGTTTGGTAATTCTTTAGTTCTACACTAGATACCTGTCCACCTAGAGAGCTTAGTGTAACTCGAATGAGCTCATTCTCAATAGTAACGTATTGGTTTTGTGCGTTCTGTTTAGTGTTAAATCCTAATTCGGTGATAGAAACACTATCCGTTTTTAGTGTATCTACTATAGTAGATTGTACATGTGTTTCCGGTGCTGATACTTCTGAAGATTTAATTTTTTTAGTTTCAATTTGTTCAATTGAATCTTGAATCACCTGAGCTCTAGCGAGTTCTTCTTCTGATGGAGAAATGTAGGTTAGGTAGGCCATGATTATGCCACCTATTAGTAGCATGCCTAATGTAGAATTCTTGTCCATTTATTAAAATTAATTTGGGGAGGCAAAGATACTATATCTGCCTTTAAATACTAAGAATTAGGGGCTAGAGAGTTAACTAGTTTCTGGCTGCTGCCTTAACGAAGTTCACGAAAAGTGGGTGAGGCTTAGAAACGGTGCTTTTATACTCCGGGTGGAATTGAACACCAACATACCATGGGTGATTTGGTATTTCAATAATTTCCACAAGATCGCTATCTGGATTGATTCCTGAGGCTATCATGCCTGCAGCTTCGAATTCGGCTTTATAAGCATTGTTGAATTCAAAACGATGACGGTGACGTTCCATTATATTGGACTCGTTGTATATCTCCGATGCTAGAGTGTCTTTTGTTATTGCGCAAGGATATTGTCCTAATCTCATTGTGCCACCTTTATCTGTAACTGTCTTTTGGCTTTCCATTAAATCGATAACTGGGAAGTCCGTTCCTTCATCGATTTCTACTGAGTTGGCGTTGGGTTTATGTAAGACATTCTGAGCGAACTCAATTACAGCGCACTGCATCCCAAGACAAATTCCTAAAAATGGAATATTGTTTTCTCTGGCATATTTAGCGGCTACCAATTTTCCGGGAATTCCTCTTTTCCCAAATCCTGGTGCAACTAAAATGCCTTGTAATTCTTTTAAATGATCAGCTGGGTCGCTCTTTTCAAGGTCTTCCGAATGAATCCACTGTACGTTAACTTGGCAGTTGTTCGCAGCGCCAGCATGAATAAATGATTCAGCAATTGATTTGTATGAATCTTGAAGCTCTACATATTTCCCAATTAAACCAATAGTAACTGTTTGTTTAGGATTTTTAATTCGCTTTAAGAACTCTCTCCAAACAATCAATTCAGGATCGCTTCCTAATTCTAAATTTAATTTTTCTAAGCAAACCGTATCTAGTTCTTCTTCTTTCATTAAAAGAGGAACATCGTAGATCGATTCAGCATCAATAGATTCTATAACACATTCTATCCCAACGTTGCAGAATAACGCAATCTTTTTCCGAATCGAATCTGTAAGATTGTGATTTGATCTACAGACTAATATGTCTGGTTGTACTCCAGACTCCAGTAGCGTTTTAACAGAATGCTGTGTAGGCTTAGTCTTAAGCTCTCCTGATGTAGATAAATATGGTAACAGTGTTAAATGAATAACAAGCATATCTCCATCGCTTTCCCATTTCATCTGACGAACAGCCTCTATATATGGTAGTGATTCTATATCGCCAACAGTACCACCGATTTCTGTAATGATAATATCGTATTCACCAGTTTCTCCAAGGAGTCTGATGCATCTTTTAATTTCGTTTGTGATGTGAGGAATTACTTGAACCGTTTTCCCTAAATATTCACCGCGTCTCTCTTTTTCGATTACCGATTGATAAATTTTACCAGTTGTAACGTTGTTTGCTTGAGAGGTTGGGATGTTCAGATACCTTTCATAATGACCAAGGTCTAAATCTGTTTCTGCGCCATCGTCCGTTACAAAACATTCTCCATGTTCGTAAGGATTTAATGTGCCGGGATCAATATTGATGTAGGGATCTAATTTTTGAATTGTAACCGAGTATCCTCTGGCTTGTAGAAGTTTAGCGAGAGAGGCGGCAAGTATGCCTTTCCCTAAGGATGAGGTAACACCACCTGTAACAAATATGTATTTCGTTTTTTTAGACAACCCAAATGAAATTTACGTTCACATGGGAGGTAAAATTAAATCAAAAAAGGGAATATAGAACTACGCAATCGTGTTATTCCACACTTCTTGTCGAAGTTTTTTAGTGATCAGTGTAATATTTTATAGATCAGCTCTTTTAGTAGTGCTCCTTCGCTTGTGGAGACACTTCCCACACCCTTAGATTTGAGATCATACTCTCTAAGAAGTTCAACTATCGCAACGGTTTTCCTGCTTTTGTAATTATTTGCACCTTCAATATAGTCCTTCACGAAAAAGGGCGATACTTTAAGTTGAGTAGCTACATTTTTACTGCTTTTGTCTTTTAGGAAATGATAAGACAGCACTTTAGAAAAGAAATTATAAAGAACACTTATGGTAACAATCATAGGATTGTTTTTTGGATTGTTCTCAAAATAATTGGCGATCATATTCGCTTTGAAAATATCTTTTTCGCCAAGCGCTTTAACTAACTCGAAATTATTGAAGTCTTTGCTTATGCCAATGTTTTGCTCAATGTCATCTTCACTAATGTCTTTACGTCCATCAAGGTTGAGGATTAATTTGTCTAACTCATTTGCAATTTTACTAAGATCATTTCCTAGAAACTGAGAGAGTAACATAGTAGCTTTTGGACTGATCGCGTGTTTTTTTCCGGCCAAATAACTGTTGATCCATGCAGGTACTTGATTATCATATA
>JABSPR010000457.1 GCA_013214975.1 Flavobacteriales bacterium | reverse complement strand
CTACTACATAGTAAAAAATGAAGGAGAAACCTTTAAAGGCTGGGTAAGCATAGTTCGATAGTTTGATTGTGATAAATAATTGGTTTAGAATTTTTGTACTTGTTATAAGCTTATATGCTTTTTCAAATACTTCATATGGCCAAGAAGGTGAATTTTACAAACGCTATTTATTTAATCAGTTAACAACCAACCCTTCCCTTGCCGGTAGCACAGGCCAGTATCGATTAAGTCTTGTAACCAGAGATCAATGGTCTTCTTTTAAAGGGTCTCCAAACACAGATAGAATTGCATTTGATATGCCTTTAGGTAAGGCTGAAGTGCAAAAGTTAGGAGTTGGCGTTCATTTAACTTCGGATAAAGCAGGCCCAGAAGAAACACTGGGAATGTATGCTTCATTCGCTTATAGAACAGAGGTAGGGCAAGGAATGTTTTCTGCAGGAATTAACGCTGGGTATATCTCGTATAAATACAATGTGAACGGCTTTCAATTGTTCGAAGAAGACCCTATTGCATTCTCAACGCAAACAACAGGTACACCCAATATTAATATTGGATTTAATTTCAAATCCGACAAGTTAAATATGGATGCATCATTTTTAAATGTTACTGGTCCGAGTTTAGGATTTAATTCTTCTTCTGCAACAAAGCTTAATCAGCAAGTAATGTTGTCTTCTGGATACGTAATTAAGCTAAGTGAATCATTCGATCTAAGGCCAGTAGTGGTGTTTAAAATCCGTCAGGATTATGATCCTTATATGGACTTAAATCTCTACATGAGATTTCTTGAAAGGTATTGGCTAGGTGGTGGCTATAAATTGAACTACGGACCTCTAATATCCGCCGGTATTGGCATTTCGAAATACTTTGATCTTGGATATGCTTATGATGGGGTTTCTCAAGTTTTAAAAGGAGCTACGGGGGGAACGCATGAAATATCTCTGGAGCTAAAATTCGGGAATAAAGACGAAGATGAAGCGAAGAAGTTAAAACAGGAACTACATTTCCTAAATGACAGAGATAGTATTATTGGAACCGCTGTATTGGGCGAGAATGGTTATTTCATTTTTAATGAATTAAAAGAGGCCCCGATGTACATGTTTAAACTCGATGATGAGGATTTGACCAGGTTAGAATCTGTGAATATTGAGTTTGTTAATAGGACAGGGAAACGAGAGAGAATTACTGCCTATAACTTAGATGGTAATTATTTCAAGTATGGAAAATTGCCACATAGCGAAGCAAGTCTATTTTTAATTGGAGATGATGGAGATATTCTGAGTAAAGGATTAATGAATCCAGAGGGGTTGTATGAGTTTCATTTTTCAAAACTTCCAACGGATGATGAACATAAATTTGAGTTTCAAAGAGGGGTAGACCTAGATAATCTTAAGGAGATTAAAGCTCTCTTTAAAAGTGATGAAGGAGATAAATTCGAGATAGTTGCTGTAAGAAGTAACGACGATTTATTCTATTATAAAAAGCTTCCTAATGGTGCCTCTAAATTATTCATGTTAGGAAGTGCAGGGGATACAATTGGTGTGGCTCCTTACGAAAATGGGAAAGTCTCTCAGTTCGCATTTTCAAAATTACCAAACGGTAAGAACTTCCTTTTTTATATGGACGGTTCATCTAACATCGATAATATTAAAGTTAGAATATATGATGAGAGAGGGAATCAGCTAATGCTGGATGTTACCAAAGAGTCTGAAAACTATTTTAGGTATGGTCGTCTACCATCAGAAAACGCCAGGTTATTGCTTTTGGATAACGAAGGAGGGGTTGAAGCGGCTTATCGAAACAAGGATGGAGAGTTTGTGTTTTACTTTAATAAGTTGCCAAATAAGCCGGAGTATGTCTTTAGGTTAAACACCTTATCCAAAGCCGATAAAATGGAGAAGTTTACTGTAAGATTACAAGATTTAGAAGGAAATGAGGATTTAATTGTTGTGGTAAGAAGTGAGGATAATTTATACAGATATAAGAAACTACCTCAAGAACCTAAAAGGCAATTACATCTTGTAAATGAAAATGGGGATAAGATTAGCTCTGCAGAATACAATGAGAATGGAGCGACTAAGTTTTCATTTTCAAAATTACCAAATGATTCAACGTACTTATTTTCGTTAGATGCATCCCAAGCCGACGAAGAAATAAGAAAGATTCAAGTCATACTTATGGATGGAGAGGGGAACCAGTCTAGCCTTATGATATCTAATAAATATGGAACCAAATTTAAATATGGGTTGCTGCCGGCAGAGCGAGGCATCCTTACTTTACTGAATGTAGAAGGAGATAAATTGATGACAGCCCATAGGAGCAAGGAAAACATTTTTTTGTTCAACTTTAAGGAACTACCCGATGCCCAAGATTACTTATTTGAACTAAATGGAAGTGAAGATGATTCTGATATTTCGGTTCTACTCACCGACGAACAAGGTAATGAGTCGTTAATAATTGCCGACGGAGTTGGAAGAAATCAATTTAGCTATAATAGGCTAAATCAGAAAGAAATGATGCTTCATGCTATTAATGCAGCTGGGGATACGTTAGCATCTGTTCTAAATAATAGCGATGGGTTTTTTGTCTTTTCACAATTGACATCAGGCGAAAATATTATGTTTCGTCTTGAAAATAGCGATGGCAGTGAGATAAGTGAAATAAAAATGCTCTTTAAAGATGGGGAAATTCAAAGTGCTGCTAGTGATGATTTCGAATACTTTAAGCTTCAAACGATGGAAATGGAGGCAATGCAGAATTTAAGTTTAAGGGATGAAGACGATGAAATGGTGGTGTTAAATCCAGAGCAGAAAAAGTTATTAAAAAAGGCTTTTGTGAATCTTGAATTTGAGTTCCATTCCGATAAATTAAAAGAGGCGTCAAAGGAAGGTCTTCAATCTTTAGCGCAAGAGATGAAGCGTCAAGATTCTTGGAAACTTAAGCTAGGAGGGCATACGGATGATTCTGGAAACGAGGGCGATAATCTTATTCTATCACGGAAGCGGGCCATGGCGGTTAAAAATTACTTAACCGATTT
>JABSPR010000456.1 GCA_013214975.1 Flavobacteriales bacterium | reverse complement strand
CAAATATAAAAAATCGTTTTATGTATTTAATAATTCTTTTGCATTCTGTATCGCCGCATCGGAAAGTCCATCGCCACTCAACATTTTTGCAATTTCATTTATTCTTTCATTTTCATTGAGTAAGCTAATTTCCGAAGTAGTCCTCTCTTTTTCTGAACTTTTAGAAACAAAGAAATGACTTTCTCCTTTAGAAGCTATTTGTGGTAAGTGCGTAATACTAATAACTTGCATAGATTCCGCCATCCGAACCATTATCCTGCCTACCTTATCTGCCACTTCGCCTGAAACACCAGTATCAATTTCATCAAATATTATAGTAGGCATTGCTATTAATTTTGAAACAACGGACTTAATTGCCAACATCAATCGAGATAACTCCCCTCCAGAGGCAACTTTGCTCAGTTCTTGTAGAACGCTTCCTTTATTTGCACTAAACAAAAACTGAACCTTATTTCTGCCTGTCCGATTTAATTCTAAAGACTGATCAAATGAAATATTCAGTTGAGCATCAGACATAGACATCAATGAAAGTAATTTATGTACCTCGTTCTCGACATCAAGCAAAACGTTCTTTCTTGATTTAGTAAGCATATCTGATTTCTTGATCAAAACTGAATTCAATTCATCAAGCTCCGCGCCTAACTTCTTAATCTCATTTTCTAGAGTTGAAATATTAATGAGCCTATCACTGAATTCATTTTTTAAAAGAATGAGTTCTTGAATGTCATTTTTATTGTGTTTGTGTAGAAGAGAATTAATCAAATCCTGCCTATAAGAGAGCTCTATTAATTTCTCACCGTCATATTCAATACCATTAGACAGGATTTCCAATTCACTGTGTATATCCTTTAATTCGAGATAACAGCTTTCCAGCCTTAGGAGTTGATCTTCCGAGGTCGAACTATATATCGAAATACTTCTAATTAGCCCATTTATTTCGTTTAGCTGATTAAGAATATTCAAGTCACCCTCTTGCAAACCGTAAATTGCTTTCTCTAAGTTCGATTTTATCTCTTCGCTATTATTCAGCAGATCTACTTGTCTCTTCAATCCTTCTAATTCATTTTCTTGCAGGTCGGCATCCTCCAACTCATCAAATAGAAACTGGTAGTAATCGCGATCTGTTCTTGATTTAGTGTCTTCCAATACAAGTTCGTCGTACTTAGCTTTCAGTGTAGAATACTGTTTAAAGGAAACTTTATATTCTGAGAGTATCTTTTCATTTTGTGCATATGCATCAACAATTTCTAATTGAACGGAACTAGAGTTAAGACTCCTCATATCGTGTTGAGAATGAACATCCAATAAATAGCTACCCAATTCCCTTAGAATATCCAGCTTAACTGGAGTATCGTTTACAAAAGCTCTTGATTTACCTGAAGTATTTATCTCTCTTCTAATTGTTGTTTGTAATTCAAAGTCCAATTCGTTTTTATTAAAAAAGGCTTCAAGAGAGTAGCTTTTAATATTAAAGACTCCTTCTACAATACATTTCTTATCCTTCTCAAAAAGAACATTGCTATCCGACCTCTGCCCAGTAATTAATCTAAGTGCACCGATTAGGATAGACTTTCCTGCTCCTGTCTCACCTGTAATTATTGACAAGCCATTGGATATCTCAATATCCAATTCTTTAATTAGTGCATAGTTTCGAATAGAGAGGCGCTGAAGCATATCTGGTATTACGTTAAACTATCGTGGCTTGAGTATCTTATTGTATTTGGAAACATTAGTCGGGTTAATTCGAGATAATAACTGAACGACCTGTTTCTTTTCGTCTTCGTAAGCCTTGGAAAATATATTTACAATTTCTTCCACCTTGGCACCAAAAAACAATTGCATGTTAAAGGAATTGGGTCTGGCACTATTTAACTTCCTGAGGAGTTTTAAACTTTCAAAAATCACACCTCTTCCTTTATCTACATCACTGTGCATAACATCTAATCCTTTTCTATGGTAATCGTAATTACATTCTCTTAGAGGAGAGAATGCATCATTTAAGGTATTCTCAACTAACCAATATCTGTTCTTTCTACCCTCATAAGCTTTCCAACCAGATTCCTTTGCGTTTTGTGCATAACCCACAATCTGTTGAGCTTTTTGGAAGTTTTCAGTACCTCCATTGAGTTCATAAGAATCGTAATCCATTGCTAGTATTATATAGGCGTAATATGCCAAAACGGAAGACAAATTATCGCCAAAGCTAGATGTGTTGAGTTCAATAGGATCGTACTCTAAATATGTGAAATCAAAATCGTCGTCGTTATAATTAAACAATACAGAACTAAACGATGTTTTATATACCGGTCTTCTTGTTTGAATTTGAATTGATGCTTTGAACTTGTCGGTTCCCATTCGCTCCATTACGTTAATAAACAAGCTGCATTCTATTCTTTCCTCATTCTTATATTCATCTTCCGTCCATTTCGTGTTATTCATAAATTCACGCATAGCTGTTTGCATGGTAGTAAATACACGCTTATCTGTTCCTTGAATTTTATCTGAACGAACTGTAACACGACAATTTAGTTCTTGAGCGCTAAGGAATGAGCTGAATTGAAATAAGAATAATAAAACAAAAATGGAACGCATTATATAAGACTAATTACCTTTTTAATAATGTCTTTTGCTACTTCAAGCTTATGCTTTAATTTAAAAGATGTTACGTTATTGTCTCTATCAATAATACTTATCTTATTGGTAAAGTGTTGAAATCCAGCTCCGGCATCATTCAATGAATTAAGAACAATAAAATCCAAGTTTTTGTTTTTCAATTTCTTCTTGGCATGAGCCTCTTCATCGTTGGTTTCTAAAGCAAAACCTACTAATATTTGACTCTCTGATTTTAACTCACCTATTTTCTTAAGTACATCCGAAGTCGATTTTAACGCAATTGAAGTTTTGGGATCCTTCTGCTTTTTAATCTTTTGAGTATGCTTTACTTCTGGTGTGAAATCGGCAACAGCCGCAGCCATTATAATTATATCCTGTTCTTTATAGCTATCTACACAAGCTTCGTAAAGATCTTGAGCGGATACAATATCTATTCTTGCTATACCATCATCAACAATATCCAAATTTGTAGGTCCACATATTAACGTAACATCCGCTCCATGCTTTGCCGCTTCATTGGCTATTGAGAAACCCATTTTCCCAGAAGAATGATTGCCAATAAACCGAACGGGATCAATTGCTTCATATGTAGGTCCGGCAGTAACCATCACTTTTTTACCTTTTAACGGAAGACTTTTCCTTAATTGCTCATTAATGAACTCAATGATATTATCAGGTTCCGCCATTCTACCCTCACCTATGAGACCACTTGCCAACTCACCTTCTTCTGGTGGGATCAAATGATGACCAAAATCTGCGAGTTGCATTAAATTCTTGGTTGTAGATGGATGTTGAAACAT
>JABSPR010000455.1 GCA_013214975.1 Flavobacteriales bacterium | reverse complement strand
TGCCATCTTCCGACATTCCATCTTAACTAGTATCTTGTTTCTGCGATTACCGTATATTTATTTGTAGTAATAAATATATAGAATTCACTAGTAATAGTTTGAACGTCATTCAAGTTATGGTTGTTAAATGGAATAGAATCCTGTAAATACTAAAATTGAAATTTCCTGTTTTTATTTGTATCACGATGTCTTTGTTTCCCATATTCTTATATGGGAATATGGATGCCGTTGTAGACACCTCAGCCAAAGATGTTTTATATAAAACAGAGAATATGTATGGCGGAGGAATTCATAGAATTGGTATGCATTTAGCGTTTAGGACGGTAAAAAGTATCACGTATTTGAAAAAGAGAACTTATTCTCTCGAGTTTGTCGGAATGCATCATCCCAAGGAGCATCCACTAGAATCTTTCCGTCATGGAAGATCGTACGAGTATGGTAAATTAAATGCAGTAATGATTAATAGAGCTGGGATAGGTAGGCAAAAGTCCTTAGCAAATAAAGCTGCTCTGAAAAATATTTCTATTAATTTCAACTATCATATTGGACCCAATATGGCAATTTTAAAACCAGTTTATCTTAGGATATTTCTTACTGATAAAAATGGAGTCGATATTTTAGATGAGGAGAATAATCCTATTGTTAACGATATGAAATACGACGCCAATGAGCATGACCATTTTAATATTAAAGGTAAAGCATCTTCTTTGCTGGGAATGAATGAATTGAAATTCACACCTGGACTATATTCGAAAATCGGATTGAATTTTGATTTTGCAAGTTATTTTGATCGAGTATTAGCAATTGAGGTAGGAATGACTGCTGATATTTTTTTAAAAGGGCTGCCAATTATGGCGTTGAACCCTAAGTCTAATTTTATGTTATCCTACTATATAACTGTGTTTGTGGGTAAAAAATATTATTGATATATGAGTGACGCTTCCTCAATAGATAAGCTTAAGAAGCCAGATTGGCTTAAGGTTCGATTGCCGAGTGGTCCGGAGTTCACCGAACTGCAACGGATCGTAAGTGATAATAAATTACATACCATTTGCGATAGTGGAAATTGCCCCAATAAAGGAGAATGCTGGGGAGAAGGAACCGCCACTTTTATGATATTGGGTAATGTATGTACGAGGTCTTGTGGTTTTTGTGCTGTTAGTACTGGAAGGCCAGATGCAGTAGATGTTTTTGAGCCTCTCAAGGTAGCCAAGGCTGTTAAATTGATGAACGTTAAGCATTGTGTTGTAACGTCTGTTGATAGGGACGATTTGAGTGATGGTGGTGCCGAAATATGGGTGAAAACAATTGCTGCCATTAGAAGGCTAAATGCAGAAACTACTATGGAGACTTTAATTCCGGATTTTCAAGGTATATGGGAAAATTTGGAATTAGTTATTGATGCCAAACCTGAAATTATTTCGCATAATTTGGAAACGGTAAAACGTCTCACTAAAGAAGTGAGAATTCAAGCCAAATATGAGCGAAGCCTAGAGGTGATTAAGCGAGTCTCTGCTGCTGGAATTAGGTCGAAATCTGGACTCATGTTGGGGTTGGGGGAATCGGAGAAAGAGGTTTTTGAAGCTATGGATGATTTGCTAGAATCGAAATGTGACGTGCTGACATTGGGGCAATATCTGCAACCTACAAAAAAACATTTGCCAGTCACGGAATTTATTCATCCAGATAAATTTTTAATGTTCAAAGAAGAAGGACTTAAAAAAGGATTTAAATATGTGGAGTCTGCTCCTCTTGTAAGATCCTCTTATCATGCCGAAAGGCATCTAGGATAAATCCTATATAATTTCAGGGTAAGGTTGGTTAATTGGGGTACTTTCTTAAAGTACAAAACGGACCATGGAAAAATTTGAATTAATTGAAAATATTACTTGCCTGAGTAGGTGATATTTAAAATTAAAATCCTCTTGGAAAACACGCGTTTTTTATAAAATGAAACCTTTTTTATCCGCTATTTAAAACGTAATTTGGTCCACCATTAAATAACAAATAATTCGATAAGATGAGAAGGAATTTAAGAATAATAATTGGGACGCTAAGCATACTGTCAGTATCGCTATCCTATGCCTTTCAAGGTAACCCGGATTCTGAATTAAACGATATAAATTCTTCTGAACAAAGCAAGCCAAATAACGTTCTTCTTGATGCGTTGAAAAATCAGGTTACGGGTGTGGTTAATCCTGCAGACGTAATAAAAGCACAAGAAGCGGCTAATGCTTCTATGCAAAAGAGTTTGGGTTTGCAATGGGAATCAAGAGGGCCAACTAATTTTGGTGGTAAAGCTACTTGTGTGCTATATGACCAAGACGATAATTCTAGAATATTTATAGGTTCTGCAACAGGTGGTCTATTTGTTTCTCACACAGGTGGTTCCTCATGGGAGCCTGCAAGTGAGGGATTAGGCAGTTTAATTGTTTCTAGTATAACGCAAGCTTCCAATGGAGATATTTATGTTGGTACCGGATTGTCTTATGGTCCTTACACTGATTATGTTGGTGGAGGTATTTACAAATCGACCAATAGTGGAGTTAGTTTTGTTGAATTAAGTTCAACATGGAGTACAGCTACAAACCCGGAAGACTGGGAGTTTGTTGCTGAAATGGCCGCATCTCCTTCACAAAGTACTAAAATTTATGCAGCAACGAAACAAGGGTTAATGGTAACTTATGATGGAGGAACTGTTTGGACGAATGTTCTTAAATCAAAAATATTATATCTGTCAGGAGAAAATGGTAATGCGGAGGTTACGGTAGAAGGAAACTCTTACACGATTACATATAGTTCTAGCTTGTCTAATACCGCACAGAATTTTGTATCGACCCACGGAAATGCGATAAGAACAAGTGAGAATATTGAGGTTGTTAGCCAAGGAGAGCAGTTGTTGTTCTTTGGGTTAGATGGAACGTATCCAAATGTTAGTATAGCTAATACTGATGGTGGCGTTGCTAAGGTTAGTGAAATAGTGCTTACAGGTACACAAGGTGCGGCAGACGTTATAATTGACGGTATTACTTATACTGCAACAAAAACAACTACGGTTGATGCAGCAGCGGCTAGTTTTGCGAGTGGAACTTCTATAGCCGATGTTACACTAACGAGCACAGATAGTACTATTATCTTAACCGGCATCGCAGGATCACCTTTTACTATTGATACTGTATTGAATACAACTGGTAGTATAGCCCAGGTTGATAAATATGAATTTGTAGGTGATTCAGGATCTGTAGTATTGACAATTAATTCGGCTTCTTATATTATCGAATTTGATACAGATGAGACTACAACTGTCAATAATTTTGTGTTGTCTGATGACGCAGCAGAAATATTATCTGATATTGGTGTAGTTGTGTCATCGAACGCAGACACATTGATTCTAACAGCACAGAATGCTGGTTACCCTTTCGTAAGTTCAATAGTTACGCAGACACCGGTAGCACAGCAAGTTGATCATGTCATTGCTGGTTCTTGCGGTGCGGCTGATATTCTTATTAACGGTTCAACCTATTCTTTAACCTATTCTGGCAACATAGATCAAACGGTAAGTGACTTCATTACTGCTGATTCAACAACATTATCTGGACTTGGTATTACAGCTTCGGGCAATGATAATACTATTTCGTTGGCGGCAATTGTTCCTGGTGTGCCTTTTACAACGTATGCTTCTCAAAATACTACAGGATATGAAAAGCAAATGGATCAGTATACATTTACTGGTACTTCAGGAGCAGTTCTTCTACAGATATATAATGAAACGGGTACGGATAGTTCAGAATATATTATTCCGGTTTTTAACGGCGATGTAAATGCTGCGCTTTCCGATTTTTTCATCAATAATGTGATGGATTTCTTTAGCAAAGGATTAAATATTTCAGTATCTGGAAATCAACTTACAATAGAAGCAGTTTATGCGGGAGTAGGATTTACATCTACTGTTGAAGAATTAGTTACGAGGGCCAAGAGAGTTGAATTTACAGTTGTTGGTGATAGTGGAATCGCCTATATCAGTATGGGTGTAAAAAACTATGAAATGGTCTTTCAGGGTACGCATGCTAATACAGCCCTCGACTTTTATAATGACCATGCAGATAGTATATTATTCTATGAAGGCATAACTGTAACTCAGCAAGATTCTATATTGATTTTTCAATCAATGAATCCTGGAGTAGATTTCCCTGGATTTGATGCGATTACAACTTTTGGAAATCTGAGTGCAACTGCAAACACCATAATTGAGAACTTTCCAGTTTCAAAACAAGTTCAATATGAGTTAACCGGAACTACTTTCGCGGCAGATGTGAAATTACCGGTAGGAGGGTTAAACTTGTTAGTTG
>JABSPR010000454.1 GCA_013214975.1 Flavobacteriales bacterium | reverse complement strand
AACACGTTGCTTTAAATTGCTCAACATTACCAGATGTAGGAATGTAATATTCTCGTCTAGGAGCGAAGGCGTCAAGTACGCTAGACACTTCACTAAACTCAAGGTCACTTAACCTGTTATACTTATTAAGGTCACCATTAAAATCTGAACTCATAAGATAACCATAAGATGCACCCATAATATTACTAGCAGATCGAATCAATTCACTTTCTGCATCCATCTCATAACCGAAATGAATAAGAACAACTGTATATTCACAATGACCATTTATAGCTTGTTGGATAATATCATTACCATTAGTCTTAACAAGACCGCTTTCAGGATGATACTGTCCAGCTACATCAAATCCTTCTGTAAGAATCTTAACCCTACCGTTTTCATCAGTAATACGAGGAATTTGGTAAACACCTTTAACCAATTCAAGGTCAATGGCAGCATTAGGATTCCCAAGATAAAAATTAGCTTGTCCAAAGTTAACATTAGTTTGTAGAAGAAAATCATTACGTAGCATATTAAGGAAGTAGGACTTACCACTACCCGACATACCACAAATCATAACAATTCTTTTAAATCTCCAGTAACGAAGCATAGCTCTATTTACACTGGGAAATCTACAAAGTAATCCATACTGTTTACCGCTACGTTCTTCCGCTATACGTTGTTTAGCAGAATCAATAACTTGTTTAGTATGAAGAAACTTAAGTCCGTTATATCTATCTTTAGAACTCATGGTCATCATTTTGAGTTTGTACAGGCGAAGATGATTTGTCAGTAACTTGCAAACCTTCAAGTCGTAAAGGTCTAATCTTAGACCATGCTTCTGAACGAACATAAGCAGTGATTTTAACACGAATCATACCATGTTCAATACCGTAAGCAGTATCGAGCATAATTTGTTCATGTTCACCCTTAAGTCCTTCAATAGTACGGTAATACAGACTACGCCAATCTGCTTTATCAGTATTAGTAAGAGGTGCTGTACCTCCTTTAATCTTAATAAAGCCAGGATATAAATCCCAGAGAGCATTACCTGCATTCCATTCATCAACATAAAGATCTTTCCACTTGTCAGTAAAATAGATAAAGTAACCCTCACGAGTTTCATCTCTAGCTATATAACCAAGCTTGCAAGCTTTATCTTTAAACTTAACTGTAAGAATATTTGCATTTTCTTTAGCAAATTTCTGTTTGTATTGCCTTAATAGGGCCTTCTTTCCTAAGTACTTTAAATGTAGTAACATAAATTCATTGGCCGTTAACTCTAAATCTATGAGAAACGGTATCAGTTTTTCGACGTTCAGCATCAATTAATTGTTTTTATTATATGTCATCAAAACTTTCATGCGCATTGGGCTCAAATACGATCTTATCAATACTATCAACCCAATGTATTTTATTAGTAGACTTCTTCTGTGCATACATAAGAGTATCATAATCTCGACTCATTTCAATATAGACATTTATTATCAACATTATTGCGTTTGGCTTTTCTGGTATGACCCTTAAAGGTCTACCTTTGCGTTGCGTTTGTTGATTAAAATTCTGACTACGGCTTGAAATAATTCCAATTCTAATATCCTCACAATCAAAACCTTCATCAAGTGCACGAGCAGTAGAAAGTACTCTCGCATCATTATTAACAAAAGCTTGTGTATATATTTTCTTAAGAGAAGTAATTCCAAAGATTTTCTTTTGTCCTTTCTTTTGACCACTTTTATAAAGATACCAATGACCATTTTCATCTTTAAGCGGACGAGAACTTAGCTGACTATGATAGACAACACAAGATTCCTCTTTTTGCTTATTAATGGCTTTAAAGATAGTATCAGCAAATTCAGTGCTTTCACTAAAAGACATAATCTTATACTCCTCAAATTTGTTAATTACATTAACAACAGTATCGACCTTAGATTTACAAGTATAAAGAAAATCTTTTCTTGCTCTAATTCCGTTCATAACATTCTTAGCATAACCAATTACAACATAGGGATTCCATTGAGCATTAATTTCTTGCTGTTCAGGAGTCAAAGTATATTCCATACCTTTTTGAACCCATTTGTAACCATTATGAGTAGCCCAAGCTTTAGCAAAATGAAAACCAGTATAAGGTCTACCATCTTTAGAAGATAGTCCACCTTGAATACATTTCTGGGCAGCACCAAATCCATTTTGCTTAGGGAACTTAGATAGATTCTTATCAAGAAACTCACAAAGTTCCTTATAACGAATCCTTTCATCATTAGTGAGTTCTACACTAAGATTGTATTCAACATACTTGCTAATCCATCCATTTTCTAAAGCTTCAGCTTCATTAATATGGTCAACAACAGGCGCAATCTTTTCTAATTTCGTATGCCTGCCTTGTGGATCAAGATAAGTAGCAGTAAGGCAAAGAAGGAACTTACGTTTAATGTTAGTACCATTAACATAAGAGAAGAAAGTATCTTCATAGAACTTATGCACTTCATCAACGATTAACAAATCACATTTAGGGACAATCTTATTTTTAATATAATATTGGACAGTTCTAACAGTAATTTGTGTAAATTGATCAGCACTAAGAAACTTAGTAATTCTATGTATCCATTGCTTTTCAAGCTTTTCCCTATGAACTAAAACTAAAACAGTCTTAGTAGGATGCTTGTCAAGAAAAGGTTTAGCGCATTCATTGAGCGCAGCAAAAGTTTTACCCATAGCTGTAACCCACCAAATAGTACCACAACCTTTAGAAGGACTACCATGTTCATCAGAAAATCTCCAATTCTTAATACCTTTCTGTTGCCTCTTTTGTTTTACAACATCTATTTGCATAAGCGGAAATGTTTTAGAATCTCCCACTTTTTAATAGGTTCACCTTT
>JABSPR010000453.1 GCA_013214975.1 Flavobacteriales bacterium | reverse complement strand
GAATCGTAAGGGTTTTGCGGGGGTGGATTGGCCGCTGTATCAGCTCGTGTTAACATGGTCATTTCATCAGCCACGACCTCAGTCGTGTAACGTGTATTACCTTCTTTGTCCTGCCAAGAGCGAGTTTTTAACTTTCCTTCGATATAAACTTTGTGACCTTTTTTGACATATTTCTCAACCACTTCAGCAAGTCCTCTCCATACAACTATGTTATGCCAATCAGTATTTTCTACTTTTTGTCCAGTGTTTTTATCGGTATACGATTCCGATGTTGCAATAGAGAAATTTGCTACTACGGCGCCATTTTCTAGATGACGAACTTCAGGGTCTTTCCCAAGGTTTCCAATTAAGATTACTTTATTGACTGATCCTGCCATATTAGTTGTTGTATTTATACATTAAAAGTACGAAATCTTGAATTCATATTCATGAATTCTCTTCAAGATATCTGTCAATGATTCGAGGCAATGGATAATCTTGAATATCCTCCATTCGGATTTTGATCCAAGTTTCATTAATTAATTCGGGATCACCGGTTATATGATGGAAAGTAGCATGAATAGTTTGATGGCTTAACTTATGAATTATTTCAGATGACTCTTTCCATTGTTTACTCCATTGCTTTTTATGATTGTCAATCTCATTTTCCTCAATTTCTACTAGCGGAAATTGATACATATTTTGCCAAATTCCCTTTTCTGTTCTTTGTTCAATATAGGTTTCTTCATTAATGTCAAATAGTAAGAAGTGGAAATATCGATCTCGAACTTTATTTTTTTTTGATTTTACAGGTCTTGAATCAATGGTGTTATTTGCTCGAGCGAGGCAAAGATCAATCAAAGGACATTCATTACAATTTGGATTTTTGGGAGTGCAAACGAGTGAGCCAACTTCCATAATCGCTTGATTGTGGGTGTCAGGATTCTTGGATGGAATTAATTCATCGGCTAATTCTTGAAATTCTTTTTGTCCTTTAGAACTATCAATTGGCGTTTCGACATCAAACACTCGACTTAGCAGGCGGTATACATTTCCATCAACAACGGCCGTTTTTTCTTTGAAAGCAAATGAACTAATGGCAGCAGCAGTATAGGATCCGACACCTTTTAATTTCAAAATTTCATCAAAAGTGTTCGGGAATTCACCGTTAAAATGATCTCTAACCAATTTCGCAGAATAATGGAGGTTTCTCGCCCGACTATAATAGCCTAATCCTTGCCAGTCGTTCAGTATTTGTTGTTCCTCAGCATTTGCAAGATCAATGATTGTTGGGTAGTTGGTTATGAACTTTTCATAGTATGCTTTACCTTGTTCGACCCTCGTTTGTTGCATGATTATTTCCGATAACCAAATAAAATACGGGTTATTAGTCTGTCGCCATGGTAGACTTCTCGAGTTTTGTCTATACCATTTGGCTATTAGTAGGTGAAAATTGTGCATTAGGGGAAAAAGGAAAAATTAGTCGTGCAAAAGTAAGTAATAAACAAAAGAGAACTTTAATTTTGCCAGCGAAAGTCAAATTTAAACATCATAAAATCAATAAGATATGACAAAAGCAGATATCGTTGCAGACAT
>JABSPR010000452.1 GCA_013214975.1 Flavobacteriales bacterium | reverse complement strand
TTAGTACTTCTCCAATTGACTTATCGTTAACCATTCCAATAACAAAATGAAGTGCTTTATATTTTATATTGTCAAGCTGTTTGATTATTTCTTTGATGCCAGCTACATTATGTCCTGGATCACATATTGTTAACGGATTAGTATTTAAAACCTGAAAGCGCCCTTGGAAACCACTGGTTTTCCTAACACTTGTTAACCCTTTACGTAATTGTTTCTCTGGAATTTCATATTTCTTTTTTCGAAGAATATTTACAGCATAGAGAACGGTTTTTAGATTTTTAGCCTGGTACTCACCAAGTAGATCGAGCTGCAGGTTAGAGAGAGTTGCTTCTCCGTAATTAAAAACATCAAAAGATTGGTGCGTGCCTAATTTGGTTGTTTTGTCCTTTAGTAATAAAATATTATCGGAGGCGTAACTTATCGGAGCTTTCGCATCGCTTGCAATTTTGTCGAATACCTTGGATGTTGTAGTAGTTCGTTCTCCGATTACAACAGGGATTTTGCTTTTGATAATGCCTGCTTTCTCTGTGGCTATTTGGGTAATAGTATTCCCTAGAAGGTTGGTGTGGTCTTTACTGATGTTCGTAATGATGGAAAGCTGGGGAGTAATAATGTTTGTAGAATCTAATCGGCCACCTAAACCAACTTCAATAATAGCGATGTCTACTTTTACTCCAGCAAAGTAACTAAATGCTAATGCTACAGTCATCTCGAAAAAAGAAGGATCTAATTTTTCTATTAAATCTTTGTGTTTGGCAACGAAGTCAACAACGCCTTTCTGTGGGATCATTTTCCCGTTTACTTTAACTCTTTCCCGAAAGTCTTTTAGATGAGGTGAGGTGTATAGACCAACTTTTAGACCTGTGCTTTGCAATACAGACGACAGCATGTGGCTAACAGACCCTTTTCCATTTGTGCCAGCAACATGTATGGATTTGAATTTGTTCTGTGGATTCCCCATCGCTTTACATAGATCGATGATATTTCCTAGATCTGCTCGGTAGGCAATTTTTCCTTGTCGCTGATATATTGGGAGCTGACTAAAAAGAAAGTCAAGCGTTTGCTGGTAGTCCATTCGCTAGTTTAGCATGAAGATATAGGTAATAGAACCTAATTGCTCTTCCGTAGCATTTTTATCAATAGAGAACTTAGCCTTATAAGCGGCTTCTTCAGCTCTTTTATATAGGCCTAAATCTGATATAGTAGATCCTCTTGATCCAGCTTTAGCCCAAACCACGTTCCCGAATCGATCAACTTTAATTGCTACGATTACTTTTCCTTCTTCTTGGATATTACTATCTGGACTTGGAAGGTGTTTTGATTTTCTATTGCCAAGAGAGAATGAGTTTCCATCTCCTGGTATGCCAAGGTAATTGTCGGATTGTGTTCCTTCTGGGTTTCCAGCGTCTCCGTCTCCCGAAGTGTCTCCTTCTCCTTGACTTGTTTCTTTAGCCTTTTTATCTTCCATTTTTTGTTTCATCTTTCGGAAACGATCTTCTACTTTTTTTTGAGGCTTTATTGGCTCCGCTTCAGGAACAACTTCTTTAACTTCATCGACTTTTTTCTCTTCATCTTTAACTGTAACAGTTTCTACTGTTTCTTGCGTCATTATATCTTCTGATACAACTACTTGCTCAACAGGAGTTGATACCGCTTCTGTTACGGGTTCAGGTTCTTCAACCGGTGCTGTAGGAGTTTCTTCACCAAAACCATCTTCAACCATTCCAAAGTCGACGACCATACCAGTTTCAGGTATAGGCAACATGTGCGTTAGTCCAAAAAAGATGAACAACAGCAGCAGTATAAGGTGTATCAGGATAGTGCCAATAAGACCTTTACGTCTTTCTTTATCTTGGAACAGTTCAGTCATATTCGTTAGGGCTTCGTAGCTATAACGAGTTTATATTTGTTTCTATTGGCTATGTCCATTATCTGAACAACAAATCCGTGAGGAACCATTTCGTCAGCTTTAACAACAATGCCTGGATCGTCAATACCAGTCATCTTTTGCTTTAAAGTAGCCTCAAGTGTTACAATGTCCATTTCATCACCATTAAGCGCAAAAATGGGCTCGTCTGTAATGGTTATTGTAAAGTTCTTTGGTCCTTTACTTTGGGCACTACTGTTCGGCAATACCACGTTTAGGCCATAAGGACTTACTAATGTAGAGAGTACTATAAAGAAAACGAGCAGTAGAAAAACAATATCGGTCATCGACGACATGTTAAACGATACATCTACTTTATTTCTAGGTTTTAATGCCATAACTATTTTGATGGTTCATTAAGTACATCCATAAACTCAACGGTAGTTGCTTCTAAACGATTAATAACTCTTTGCACTTTAGATACAATCACGTTGTAACCAACATAGGCAATAATTCCGATTACAAGACCAGCAGCGGTAGTTACCATAGCTTGCATGATACCTCCGGCAAGGTTGCTTACTTGTACTTCGTTACCTGCTGTGTACATGTCGTGGAATGTTTTGATCATTCCGATTACAGTCCCTAAGAAACCAATCATTGGAGCTGCACCTGAAATAGTACCCAGCGTGTTAATTCCCTTTTCCATCATGCTGATCTCTAAATTTCCTACATTTTCAATAGACTCTTTAATATCAGATAGAGGTTTGCCGATTCGGGCAACTCCTTTAGAAATCATTCTTGAAGTTGGTGTGTCACTTGTTTCGCAAAGAGATTGAGCAGCTTCTATTTTGCCATCGTGGATAAAGTCTCTAATCTGGTTCATGAAATTAACGTCTGATTTAGAGGCAGCTTGTACCGCAAAAAACCGTTCGATAATTATATATACTGCGATAACTGAAAGAATAGCAAGGGGTAGCATGATGTACCATCCGCCTTTTGCAAGTAATTCAAGAATCGAAATTGTTTCTTCGTGAGGGATTACGTCCTCCATTCCCTCAGCAGTTGTAAGAGAATCTGTTGCTACATTAATTTGTAACAGTATATTATTCAGCATGTTTAGAATTAGTTTAGATGTACTTTATGCGAAAATAACGCATATCAGAGGTGTTAAATCTCTGGTTAATCTATAATTCTTAACAAGCGATTGTTAGCTTTCGTGAGCTGAGCTTATATGTTAGCAAAGAAGAAGTAATAGGTAGCTGCTCCTGCAAGATATCCGGCCAAAGCGTAAAGCGTAGTGTTTTTTACATAATAGATGAAATCTATTTTTAAAATACCCATGGCAGCAACACCGGCGGCAGATCCTATAATTAAACAACTTCCTCCCGTTCCAGCACAATAGGCTAAGAATTTCCAGAAGTCATGGTCAACAGGGTAAGTCGTCATTTCATACATCCCCATTGCACCTGCAACAAGTGGTACATTATCAACGATAGATGAAAGAACACCAATAACAAGATTTATTACATAAATATTACCTAAAGACTCTTCAAGAAGAATTGCTAATTGCTCCAAGTGCCCAGCCGATTGTAAACTTGCTACTGCTATTAATATCCCTAAGAAGAACAAGACACTAGCAGTATCAATTTTACGTAGTACACCAATTACTGATGTTTTAGATTTCTCCTCAGAATTCTTTTCTTTATGGATAATCTCTGTTACCACCCATAATACACCTAGACCAAAGAGGATCCCCATAAATGGAGGGAGATGAGTAATCGTTTTGAAAACAGGAACAAAAAGGAGTGCACTAACTCCTATCCCGAATATTAAATTTCTCTGGAATGTGGTTGTAGGCGCAATCAGATGTTCTTTGTCAACCATTCCTAGAGCTGGAGTAATGTTCCCTTTAAGAGTGAAAGAAACTATAATTAACGGAACAAGAAGACAAACCATGCTAGGAATTAGCGTTGATGTAACAATACTACCCGCGGTAACCTGGCCACCAATCCATAGCATTATTGTAGTTACATCACCTATAGGAGACCATGCACCACCTGCGTTAGCGGCGATAATAATAATGCCAGCAAAGAACCAAATATCGTTTTTGTCTTTTATTATTTTTTTAAGTAGTGCAGACATTACTATAGCTGTAGTAAGATTATCTAAAGCAGCGGAAAGAAAGAAAGTAATGATGCTTAATGTCCAGATTAATGTGACCCTTTTTGTTGTTGTTATTCTATCTGTAATAACTGCAAATCCTTCATGAGCATCAATAAGCTCTACAATGGTCATCGCTCCGAGTAGGAAGAAAAGTATTTGAGCAATCTCGCTTAAATGATGAGCCAATTCATGCGGAATAAAGTGATCCATCATCCAACCCGTATTCTCCATGTATTCTCCTTCAACACCAGTTGGCCTGTATTCGTGGCTCCAAGCAAAATGGCCTAAGGATTTTGAGATGTGATGTGCTTGATCTTTAAACTCATCAAGACTCCAATTAAGATCGACACCAAGAATGTCAACTTTTGCAAATGCATATATTGTCCAACATATTACCGCCGTTAGAAGAGCAGATGCTGCTTTATCAATTTTTAATGGGTGTTCAAAAGCTATTGCCATGTAGCCAAGAACAAATACGATAAACATCAATAAAT
>JABSPR010000451.1 GCA_013214975.1 Flavobacteriales bacterium | reverse complement strand
GAAGCAATCGATGCTTATAAAATTGCCTACGATAAGGCAGGAAAGAATCGTGTAGAAAAAGCTCGAATTATTTTCATGATGGCGAATTGTTATCGTCAGAAAAACGAGTACTAACAAGCGGAGCTTTGGTTCACAAAGGCGATAAGCGCAAGGCATTTAGATCCTGTTGCGTATTTATATTTGGGTGATGCTAAAAAGAATAATGGAAAGTATGAAGAAGCACTAGTGTGGTATCAGAAGTTTGCGAAAAGACTTCCTAGTGATATGCGGGGTGTGGATGGTATAACTTCTTGTGATTTGGCATTAGAATGGCTGGATTCTCCTACAAAACATGAGGTGCATATTAACAATGCATTTAATACCAAGTTTAACGACTTTACCCCAACATATGCTAAGAAAGATTATCGAATAGTATATTTCTCTTCTTCAAGACCAGGAGGTGAAGGTGAAGCTGTTGATGGCTGGACTGGACAAGGTTTTACGGATATATATCAAACAGCACAAGATAGAAAAGGTAAATGGTCAACCCCTTTACTTACGTATGGTGGTGTTAATACTGAGGCTAATGAAGGCGCACCCTCCTTTAATAAAAGATTTAACTCTATGTATTTTACTAGATGTATAGTAAATAAAGAGGTAGAGAAAAACGGTTGCCAGATTCATTATGCTATGCGAAAAGGTAAAGGATGGGGAGAGCCAACTCAAATAACACTTTCTCATGATTCTGTTCGTGTTGGGCATCCTGCAATGGCTGCTGATGATGTAACAATGTATTTTGCATCTAATATGCCAGGTACTTTAGGAGGAAAGGATATTTGGAAAGTAGTTCATGATAAAACTGCTAATACATGGTCTAAACCAGAAAATCTAGGACCAACGATTAATACCCCAGGTGATGAAATGTACCCATTTATTAGAAAGAATGGAGATTTGTATTTCTCGTCAAACGGTCATATAGGTATGGGTGGTTGGGATATTTTCAAGGCTTCGAAGAAAGGAGAATCATTTGGAGAGCCAGAGAATATGCAGTACCCAATTAACTCTTCAGGAGATGATTTTGGTATAACCTTTAAAGGAGATAAAGAAGCTGGACTTCTTTCTTCAAACAGACCTGGTGGAAAAGGTGGTGATGATATCTATGAGTTTAGCGTACCATCTATAACTATATGGTTAGAGGGTATTGTTAGAGATGTAGATACAAAGGAAATTATTCCTTACGCTGTAGTTGAACTTAGAGGGTCTGATGGGTCGATTCAATTAGATACTGTTGGAGCAGATGCACATTACAAATTCCCACTTTCTGAAGAAACGAGCTACGATATCGAGGGTAGAAAAACGAAGTATTTATCTGATTATGCGCACGTAACTACAGTAGGAGTTACAGAGTCTGGTCCGGTTAAATCGGATAAAGACTTAGAGCTAATTAGTATAGTAGTTCCTATTGCACTGCCGAATATCGAATATGCATATGCGAGTTATGAGTTGTTAGAAAGATCAAAAGAATCGCTAATGGATCTTGTAGAGACTTTGGTTAATCATCCTGAAATAACCATTGAGCTTAGAGCACATACGGATTTTAGGGGGTCGGAATCGAATAACAAAGTGCTATCCCTGAAAAGAGCCAAAAGTGTTGTAGGCTTTTTGAAAGAGAAAGGTATTGCATCAGCTCGATTGACACCTAAAGGATATGGAGAAAGTTCTCCAAGAAGGGTTAGTAAAAAAATTGCTGCTACCACTGGGTTTAATGAAGGAGATTTACTTACTGAGGAGTTCTTAGGGCCAAGAAGTAGAGCCGGTGATCCTCATTGGGAAGAAGGTATGCAGTTGAATAGAAGAACGGAGTTCTTTATTCTTAGAACAGATTACGCTCCAAAAGGAGATACGCATTCTATTACACACTAGAGTTAAGTAAAATATTAAATGAAGAGCACTTCGGTAATCGAGGTGCCTTTTTTATTTTTGCAATATGTCAGATAAGCTTAAGTATGAGTTAAGAGGTGTTTCGGCCTCAAAGGAAGATGTGCATAATGCAATCGCTAATATCGACAAGGGGTTATTCCCAAAATCGTTTTGTAAAATAATTCCAGATATTCTAGGTGGAGATGAGGAGTATTGCAATATAATGCATGCAGATGGCGCAGGTACTAAATCGTCACTGGCCTATACATATTGGAAGGAAACAGGAGATATTAGTGTCTGGAAGGGAATAGCTCAAGATGCTATTGTAATGAATATTGATGACCTACTTTGCATTGGTGCAACACAAAAGATCTTGTTATCATCTACTATTGGTAGAAATAAGAACCTTATACCCGGGGAAGTAATAGCAGCGATAATAAATGGTACAGAAGAAGTACTAGCGGAACTTCGATCCCAAGGAATAGATATTCACTCCACGGGTGGTGAAACAGCGGATGTAGGGGATTTGGTCAGAACAATTATTGTGGACTCTACAGTTACTTGCAGGATGAAAAGATCGGAAGTGATAACGAATGAGAAAATAGGAGATGGTGACATCATTGTTGGTTTGTCATCTTCTGGTCAGTCAACCTACGAATCTTTGTATAATGGAGGAATGGGAAGTAATGGTTTAACTTCTGCTCGTCATGATGTTTTTGAAAATAAATTAGCAGATAAATATCCGGAAAGTTTTGATCCACAAGTGCCAAAGGATTTAGTTTATTCGGGTAAAGTAGGTTTGCAGGATAATGTAGAAGGTACACCACTTAATGCCGGACAACTTGTGTTATCAGCGACTAGAACTTATGGACCAGTAATTTGTAAGATATTGGAGTCGCATCGTGATAAAGTACACGGAATGATACACTGTAGTGGAGGAGCACAAACTAAAATATTACATTTCATTGATAACTTACATGTAATTAAAGACAACATGTTTGATATTCCACCATTGTTTAAATTGATCCAAGATCAGTCTCAAACACCTTGGAAGGAAATGTACAAAGTATTTAATATGGGGCATCGTATGGAAATATATATTCCACAGGAGTATGCTCAGGATATTATTTCGATCTCGGAGAGTTTTGGAATCGAAGCTAAAATTGTAGGTAGGTGTGAGAAAGCATCCGCTAAAAAAGTTACGATTGAGTCGGAGTACGGTACTTTCGAATATTAATCAATTAGGTTGTAATGTTAGATAAATTAAAAGCTTTAAATGCTAAGTGGGTTGAATTGGAGGAGCAGATTTCTGATCCCGAAATAATTTCCGACCAGAAGCGCTACGCACAACTTAATAAAGAATATAAGGACCTTTTTTGGGTTGAGCCAGTCCATAAGGAGTATGAAGACCTTCTCAGTAATATTGAGAATAATAAGGAGATTTTAAAGGAAGAGAAAGATCCTGATTTTAGAGAAATGGCTAAGCAAGAGCTAGATGAGTGTAAAAAAGCTTTTGATGTATTAGAGGAGAAAATAAAAATTTTAATTATTCCTAAAGATCCTGCAGATGATAAAAATGCTTTAATTGAACTTAGAGCTGGAACAGGAGGAGATGAAGCCAGTATTTTTGCCGGTGACTTGTTTAGAATGTATTCGAAATACTGTGATTCAAGAGGCTGGAAAATTGAGTTGGTAGATACCTCTCACGGTACATCCGGAGGATACAAGGAAATTGTATTTAACATAAATGGCGATGATGTTTATGGTCAGATGAAATATGAATCTGGCGTACATCGGGTTCAACGAGTTCCGCAAACAGAAACACAAGGTAGAGTGCATACTTCGGCAGCATCAGTTGTAGTATTGCCAGAGGCCGATGAATTTGATATTGATCTTAAGCAAAACGATATTAGAAAGGATACATATTGTTCATCTGGTCCTGGAGGACAATCAGTGAATACAACTTATTCGGCTGTGAGATTAACGCACATACCAACCGGAATAGTTGCACAATGCCAAGATCAGAAATCACAATTAAAGAATTTAGATAAGGCAATGCAAGTTCTCCGAAGTAGAATATATGAATTGGAGTACAATAAATACATGGAAGAGATTAGTGGGAAAAGGAAAACCATGGTTTCTACGGGAGATAGATCTGCTAAGATAAGAACCTATAACTATGCTCAAGGAAGAGTAACCGATCATAGAATTGGATTGTCGATGCATAACTTACCAAATTTCATGAATGGCGATATTCAAGAATTTATAGATGAATTACAATTGGCTGAGAATACTGAAAAGTTAAAAGAAAGTTCGGGCGAATAAATATTTCAAAAGCATGAATAAAGAAGAATTATTTGAGAAAATAAAGGAGAAGAAATCTTTCTTATGTGTTGGATTGGATAGTGATTACGATAAAATCCCAGCGCATCTTCATAAGTACGAAGATCCGATTTTTGAATTCAACAAGGCAATAATTGATGCTACGAAAGACTTCTGTGTTGCGTACAAACCGAATCTGGCTTTTTATGAGAGTACAGGAGCCAATGGATGGAAAAGCTTAGAGAAGACTATGGCTTATATCCCCAAGGGGATATTTACTATTGCGGATGCCAAAAGAGGTGATATTGGTAATACATCTAATAAGTATGCGAAAGCTTTTTTCAAGCGTTTAAACTTCGACTCAGTTACAGTAAACCCTTATATGGGAGAAGATGGCATTAGTCCATATTTGCAATATGAGGATAAATGGGTGGTGATCTTGGCTCTTACCTCAAATTCGAGTGCGAGCAATTTTCAGACGAAAGTTTTAGCTAATGGACAAGAGCTATACAAAGAGGTTTTAAGTGCTTCCAAAGAATGGGGAACTACAAATAATACTATGTATGTTGTGGGTGCCACAAAGGCTTCTGAATTAGAAGATATTCGTAAAATCATACCGGAGCATTTTTTATTGGTTCCAGGAGTGGGTTCTCAAGGTGGGGATTTACAAGAAGTAGCAAAGTATGGTTTAACCGATAGTTGTGGATTATTAGTTAATGTTTCTAGAGGGATTTTATTTGCTGGAGAAGGAATGGAGTTCGGAACAAAGGCAAATATAAAAGCGCAAGAAATTCAAAAAGAAATGGAGGCGACCCTATTGGATCGAGGCCTTATTTAAAAACAACTTATTATTTCGTCTCTCATCTCACTAAATGAAGAATTTATCTATTACCTGTGGCAAAACAGGTTGTTGGATATGCATGGCTTAATCACTTCTCAAGAAGAGAAGGTTGAAATCGTATCTCCTGGTGAAAGAAACGTAGATGCTGGCCCCGATTTTTTTAATGCGAAAATTAGAATAGGAGACACTCTTTGGGCGGGAAACGTTGAAATTCATGTTAAGGCCTCCGATTGGAAATTACATAAGCATCATCTCGATAAAGCCTATGACAATATTATTCTACATGTTGTTTATGAGTCAAGTAAGCCAGTCCTTAGAAAGAACGGAAACGAAATTCCGGAGTTAATTATAAAAGAAAAATTCAATAACCAGTTACTTCAAACTTATATTGGTTTAGTAGAGAATAAGGATACTCTTCCATGTAAAGAAGCTCTGTCGAGTGTTGATCCTTTTATTGTGAGTAGTTGGATGGAGCGTGTTCTTGTGGAGCGACTCGAGGAGAAATCTGCACTAATAGTTCAGAGTCTAGATATTTCAAAAAATAATTGGGAAGAAGTTTTTTTGTTGCAACTGGCAAAAAACTTTGGATTTAATGTTAACGGTTTACCATTTGAGTTAATGATTAAATCAATTCCTTTCAAATGCATTATGTCGTGTCGTGTAAACCTTTTAACCCTCGAAGCCTGTTTGTTTGGACAAGCAGGTTTCCTTGATAGTGATATCGCAGAGGATTATACTACAAAGCTATCAACAGAGTATAGTCACCTGAAGAATAAATTTAATTTAGTTCCGCTTCAGAAACATTTATGGAAATTCTCTCGAATGAGGCCTAACAACTTCCCAACTGTAAGAATCTCTCAATTTGCCAACTTATTATATTTGGGAGAAGACCTCTTTTCAAAATTGATGCAGTTAAATAAGGTGGATAAAATAAGAAAACACTTAGAATGTAGTGCTTCAGAATTCTGGAATACGCACTATACCTTTAATAATAAGCAAGACATTCAGAAGATAAAACAGCTCGGAAAGAATTCAATTGATAACTTAATAATCAACACTATTGTACCTTTTATGTTTGTTTATGGAGTTAAATCTGGTAAAGAAGAGTTAAAGAATCGCGCCCTTGATTTATTACGTGATATGAAAATTGAGAGAAACAAAACAGTGAGCCTCATGTTAGAAAATGGTTTTTTAGGTAAATCATCATTCGAAAGTCAAGCGATGCTACAGTTATACAAACACTATTGTACTGCGAAAAAATGCTTAGCTTGCAACGTTGGTACTCAAATAATAAGACGATCCATTGATGATTGAAAAGATTCAAGATGTTTTTGAAAAAAGAGCTTTCGGAGTATGTTCTTGGCTCGGGGATTTGTTTGGAGTAGACTCATCTAGGATAAGGTTGTATTTTATCTATTTGTCGTTTGTTACTTTGGGATCTCCCCTAATTATTTATCTTGTAGTTGCTTTTGTTCTAGATCACAGAAGTTTCTTGGGGCGAAGAAGAAGAAGAACATTTTGGGATCTGTAGATAGTTAGTATGCACTGGAAATATTTCGGGAAATTATATTTAGCACTCATTGTGCTTGTGGTGATTGTTGTAGTTGGCTGTGCTGGCTACATGGCAAACGAAGATTAAAGTTTTCT
>JABSPR010000450.1 GCA_013214975.1 Flavobacteriales bacterium | reverse complement strand
TTACAAAAATGAGAAGTGGGAGCTAAACGGAAAGGCATCAGAATAACCCCTACATATTCCCATAAGAAAACAAAAGAGTAAGTATTTATTAAGCACTGTTTTGGGTTTTGCTCCCGGTGCAGTAATTTTGTATTATATCCTAATAAACAATTTAAAGTAAAACCCCATAGGATTACTACGCACACTAGGATAACCTTCTACAAAAAGATTTCTCAAAATGATTATTTACATTAAAAAGATCACGCTTATCACATGCACCCTAATCTGCTTTTCAATGATTATGTTAAATTGTTCTCATCAACCCATTTACCAATCAAGAGAAAATAAAGTTTATTTTCCAAAAACAGATAACCCCGCAAAAAACAGGTCCGACTTGAATAGGTCAAATGAAATGCTTAATGATCTTCAAGACTCATTAACAATTCTTAACGGTATCTTAAAAAAAACGCCTGATGATGTAGTTACTTTTGAAAAATACAATTCCTTGGCAACAAGATTAGAGAAAGAACAGAAAAAGAACCGGTTCCTTAATGATAATGTGGCTGATCAACAAAAAGCCATGATTTTTACGCCAAATCCAGATGAAGCAAGAGGGGCACAAGAAAGAAAAAGAAGAGAAGGATATTAATTTCTTTGTACCCTTTCTTTTAAATCACTGTACCAAAAATCGTTTGTGATAATCGCCTTTTAAAGATTTAACCAACATATGATATACCCCAGTGTGAAGATCCTTTTCTACTAAATTAGTTGCACCTGGAGCTAAAGACAAGGACGTCACCAACGTCCCCTGTAAATTAAAAACTTTAATATCTTGTTTTTCTGTTCCTGGGTTATAAATAGAGAACTGCTCCACAAGAGAACGCACCTCAATTTGGTCACGAACATCCACCCCACGTAGTACCGGGGCTGTATAATCACAGGATTCTGGCAGGTTTTTAATAAATCGTTTGCGGTAATTATTTGCAGCCTGGTCCATGCAACCTTCTAACAACATAATCTCAATGGTTTTAAATTTAATGGGCTGAGCCTCGGATTGTATCGAGATATAACCCTCAGACCGGGGAGTACCATCTTCAAATTCAAAATCCGTAAATACCATGGCAACATTACCCTCAACAATATGCATCCCTAGGGAATCCCCAAGAACCAGTAGCTCTACCGTAACCCATTCTAAACCGTCAATAGGAATCTCTTGAGTACCTTTATTACATATGGATTGCCTTTCACCATCAATTACTACAGAAGTGAGCTGCTCAACTGTGCACAGTGTGGCGGTATAGCCATCATTGAATATATTACCCGGCCCCAGTAACTGGGTCTCTATACTGTTGGGAAAGGCTTGGTCTACACCCATTTCTGTAACCGATTCTGAATGCCACATAATCCCACTGTTAAACTTTCCGTAATTGGGCCCACCTTTATAAAGCTCCCCAAAGAATTGGTACTGAACTCGTAACATGAAATACGAAAAGGTGCGCTCTTCATAACCCATGTGCCCGAACCGTTGCTTATAATCACCCTCGTAATCTGCATAATCGGTTACTAGCAAGCTGTCTTTGACTATCCAAGTATTTTGATGATTGACCCCAGCTTCATAACCATTCACTTTGGGTATCCAACCATCAAGATTCACTTTATTAAAAAGCGGAACCCAGTCTGCCCGAGTGGTATCAGAAAAATCTTGAGCATGTAGTGGTAGAGATAAAAACAAATATAATGTTATACTTTTGATTGTATTCACAATGGAAGCACATTCTTTGTCACACTTGCTTTGTCCGCCTAAAAGTAATTTCATTTTCTTCACTCTTATGTAAAAACCCACTTAAACCTTACAGCTATTCTTAAGATATACCTTTAAAAGGAGAAGTAATGGGAAATAATCGGCAGTTAAATGTATAGATTCCATATAATCAAAGGGAATAGTTAAAAAGCTATAAACTACCTAAATTAGGTGTAAATATTAGTATAGTTTTTATGTCTTAGCCTATTGGAGAGCACTATGCCACACATCGTAATCAAAATGTATCCCGGTCGCAGTGAAGATCAAAAACAAAAACTTACCAAAGCAATTATCAAAGAAGTTACTGAGATATTCGAGTGCAGCGAAAAAGTAGTTTCAATTGGAATTGAAGAGACCGAAAAAGAGCTTTGGCCCGAAGCTGTATATCGGCCCGAAATACTTGAAAAAAAAAAGACCCTTTATAAGAAACCCGGTTACAACCCCTTTGATTAGAAACCTTGTTTAGGGAGACGTAACAACTTCCCCTTATCTATCATCCTGGAATCTGTTCCCTTTTGGTAGTCCCTGGAGGGCAAAAAAGGAAAACTCACTTCCTCCTTTTTGAATACAGAAGTGGACTGGCCAAAATCAGCATCCACACACCCATGAAATCGTTCTATGGTGGGCTCGAATCCTACCCCACTCAGCATAGATAACATCATGATCCTCGCGCTGCGGCAATTCACACATCATGTGTGAATTATCAAACTGACACTCACCCAGGGGCGTTCGAACCTGATAACCCGCTCACACAAACTAAAAGGCACAAATCTTCCCTGGTACATTTTCAACTTTAAGATCGACGCCGTTCGAGGAGGTGTACAAGTGTACTCCGACGAGAACAAGGAAGAGATTACTGTTGAAAATGTATCAGGGAAGATTTGGAGCGGGTTATCAGATAAGTGGCTCCGCTTCCTGCTCCGCCACCCTTCGGGTTTTGCTTTTCATAAGCAACGCCATGATAACGGCTAAGCCACATCAAAGCAAAAGCTCTCCGCGCATCATGCGCTCCGAGTCAAACTGACACACACCCAGGGGCGTTCGAACCTGATAACCCGCTCACACAAACCCAAGGTACCATTTTCATTCTCAGACAAATACACGGGGAAGATCAACGCCGCTCGAGGAGCTCCTACGAATTTAAGGGAACTCTGCGACGAGAGCAAGGCAGAGATTCCCCGTGTATTTGTCTGAGAATGAAAATGGAGCGGGTTATCAGATTCGAACTGACGACCGCTTGCTTGGGAATTTCCGGGTCCAAACCTGGGAATTCCTCTTTCTGTCTCAAAAATGGTGAATTTGGGTCAAAACAGGTGTTTTTCAGGGGTCCAGAAATGGGCCAAATACCTGTCAGTACCTGTTAATACAGACCAGTTTCGATGAGTGATTTTTAAGCCAGTAACCTTGCCGGTAACCTTTTTCGGGTCATTAACAATTAAACACTGAGGGCCGGGATGAAGCGGTTCAACCCTACCCTGTTAAATTATCATAACTGGAATTTGTATGGCTTATGCTCTATATAGAATTCAATGATTCTGTAAATTCTTTTATTTGACAACGTAAGGCCTTGATTATCTTATCCGTGACCTGTTAGGAAGTTGCATGGTTTAATTCTCCCGTACCGGGTACAAAATTATAAAAAGAAATTATCTTATGTTCCCATTTTGAGCCGTCAAAACGACCGGCCAATAATTCATATAATTTACACAGCTTCTATACAGATTTTGTACAATCAGACAATACTAGCTCGTAATAAGTAAAATGTACATGGTATAACTTTTGAACTTATAAGGGAGTACAAAAATACACCCCTAGGGAGTCGAACCCCGAAGGAGGAGGACAACCCCCTTTGGTAAGCTTAATTCAACGATTTTGAACTGATTTCATGGTTTCTCAGGATTAACAGAGGCCCCGTTACCCTGCCTTACCCTAGAAAAGTGGATTATAAGTGGACACCCATTAATTGGAAGATTTTAACTTGGGTGCTGTAAGCAGATTATATGTATGGGTTGAGGTTAAAGGTTAGTAGGGTGTTAGATTTTTGAGATTTTATATTCAACAACAAGTGATTCAATTTTAAGAGTATCAAATAGATTGTTAATAGATGGTATTTGATAAACATCATTTGGTTCTAAATTATCTTTCTCCAGAAATATTTTTAAATATGTTTTTATTATTTTCATCATTTTTCACCTCTTTGTTTTACAATTTGATTAAAGACACTGCTTCATATTTTTAATTATTAGAGTGGCAATACTGTGCGGAATCCTACAAAATTTGAATTCCAACCTGGGTTACCTATTTGTCGATTTGCTGATCTTAATTCTGTGATGTTATTCTGCCAACTGCCACCACGTATCACTTTTACTATTCCTTCCCCTGCTCCTTTAGGGTTTCTTGTAACACCTTCAGTCTGATATTCGCCATACCAGTCATTAACCCATTCCCATACATTGCCAGTCATATCATGTAATTCAAAGGCATTTTCCTTGGTGGAAGCTATATTATGTGATGAAGAACCTGAGTTCTCATTAAATACGGCATAATCACTACCACCTTCTTCACTGTGGCCCCAAAAGTAGTCAGTTGAGGATCCAGCTTTTGCAGCATACTCCCATTCCGCTTCGGT
>JABSPR010000449.1 GCA_013214975.1 Flavobacteriales bacterium | reverse complement strand
ATGCTTTGTTAATTGTGAATTTTCAGGGATATGCATATGGTGAGAATGGAATTGCTCACCGATCTATCTATAATACTATGCTCGAAGCGGGGTTTTATTTAGATCACCACTCGGGAGTTAAAAAAGGAGATGATGTTGAAACGACAGACATCATCTATTTGGCAAGTATGAAGCCTTTTAATTTTAAAAAGCTTAGCAGAAGTAGAATGAATAATTGTTGTGTTCCTTTTCTTCATCATTTTTCTGATTATCCATTGGAGTTGGATCATCCTGCTTTTGAAAATGGTTATGTACTGCGTGACGATAAACCTATTTTGGATATGCTAAACCAAGGAATGATTTATTCTTGGAGAGTTGATTTAATACAATCGAATGTATTTGATGGGAATGGATACAAAAGTATCACATTTCTGTAAGATTATAGATTATTAGTACTTACCGACTCAGCTAGGTACGTTACCGTTTTCCAATTTCTAGTGGTAGTAGATACTTTTAATTTTTTTCCAAAGAAAGTATTAGAGAGTTTCGTTTTGCCATAACCTCCAGGACAGTACACGTAAATCGTTTTACTTGAAATAACAAACTCATCAGGTGAGAAATTGAAACTATTGAGTTTCGTTAAGTTTTTTTCTATTGGCTCTTCTTTTAGAAACGTAACATGGAGAAGCTTAATATCAATAGATGGATTGTTTTGAAGAAATGGGTTGTTTCTATCCGTATTGAGTAATTCTGCTTTGGTTAATACAATAACCGGTACTTCGAATTGGTAGGCTTTGAAAATGCTGTTTTGGATTTTCTTTTCGAGGATCAATGTGTTTTGTTCGGAAGAATAGAATATGATATTACCACTTTGAATGTAGGTTTCGATATAAGAAAAGCCTTCCTTTTTAAGTATATTCCTTAAGTCGGCCATTAGTATTTTTTTCTGGCCACTAACATTTATTCCTCTTAAAATAGCTACGAAATTCATTTTCAAGAGTGCCTGAATTCGACTAATTATTGTCCTTTATTTGCTTGATTTGTGCAATTAATTGTTTGCGAGCATCATCAATAGACTTGCATTGAGCTTCTTCTAAAGTAACCGCAATAATGAAAAAACGGTGAATTACATTTCTGGCAGCCGCGTAATAAGTTATTGTTTCGGGGTTTGAGCTGTTGGTCTTTTTAGCTAAGATTATCTTAAATTCTTTATAGGCTTTTGATTTTATAAAGTTGAGAGTTACCGTGGAATCTGCTTTGAATCTCTCGGTAAGGTCTTCTTTGAAATGTTTTAATTCTCCAACAGACGATACTTCACCGGTTTTTCTTTCCGGATAATTTTTATTTCTCGAATCAATATCAAGAGTTCGGATTTCTAATACTGTTTTAGTGTCTTGTTTATTTAATTCAAGACTGTATTGCTTTTGATAGCTCTTTTTAATGGTCTGCTTATCAAGTATGTGCCATTCTGATTTGCTATATCTGAACTCTCTGTTTTGAAGAAGTTCAAGCGTGCCAGTTTGTGCTGTCGCATTAATAGTGAAAAGGAAGAGTAAAAAGGTCAGTGTTTTTGTATGAAATATTGAATCCATTCTTTCTAAATCGGTTTACTTGGCAAATTTATTAAATTAACTAAACAAGAGAAGCCCATTTTAAAGGGATTGCATTCTTTTTCTAACATTAATATTGACAGGCCGATATCCAATTTCGTGCCAATTCTTTATTAAATTCGCGCCATGTTTTCAGTATCTAATTTATCAGTAGCCTTTAATGGCATAGACTTGTTCACCTCAATCTCTTTTATGGTAGGAGAAAAGGATAGAATTGGCTTGGTTGGCAAAAATGGTGTAGGGAAAAGTACCTTCCTTAAAGTGATTTCAAAAGAGATGGATCCCTCCGAAGGTAAAGTCTTAATACCGGATGAGAAAACTATTGGGTATTTACCTCAAGAAATAAAGTTTACAAGCGAGAGGTCTGTAATTGAGGAGTTATTAACTGTGTTTGAGGAAGCTCAACAATTAGAAGGTGAAATTGAGGCAATAAATAAAGAGTTAGAGTATCGAACAGATTACGAAAGTGAGGCTTATTTTAAGTTGATTTCTGACGTAACGGAGAAGGGCGAGCGGTTAGGGTTCTTGGATCCAGGCAAGATGGAAGGTAAAACGGAGGTTATTTTAAAAGGACTGGGTTTTGCTCAAGAAGATTTTAAAAGATCCATAAAAGAGTTTAGCGGTGGATGGCAGATGAGAGTTGAGCTAGGGAAGCTATTGTTGCTTTCTCCTGATCTCCTTTTATTAGATGAGCCTACTAATCATTTGGATATTGAAAGTATACTTTGGTTTGAAGAATATTTAAAGACGTATAAAGGTGCCATTATCATGATAAGTCATGATCGTATGTTTCTGGATAATATTACGAAGAGAACAATCGAAATAGTAAATCGGAAAATATTTGATTACAAAGCTCCGTATTCTCGTTTCTTAGAACTTAGGCAAGAAAGAATTGATTTGCAATCAGCTGCTTTTTCGAATCAACAGAAGTATATCGCACAGCAGGAACGTTTTATTGAGCGATTTAAAGCCAAAGCATCGAAGGCAAAGTTGGCTCAAAGTAAAATGAAACAGTTGGAGAAAATTCAGCGGATTGAGTTGGATGATGTGGATACTTCACAAATTCAATTTCGATTCCCTCCAGCACCAAGAAGTGGAGATACTGTGATTAGGGCTGAACAAATGGCTAAGTCGTACGGTGAAAGAACAATTCTAAACAACTTAAGTTTTACTGTTGCAAGAGGGGAACGAATCGCTTTTGTTGGTAAGAACGGGCAAGGCAAGTCTACTTTGATAAAATTAATTACTGGAGAAGAATCATTTGATGGTGAACTTAATGTTGGTCACAATGTTAAACTGGGATACTATTCGCAAATGCAGGAGCAAGCTTTGGATCCCAAAATGTCTGTATTTGATACTATTGATGATGTTGCAACAGGAGAGTGGCGAAGTGTATCTCGAATTAGAGGTTTGTTGGGATCATTTTTGTTTGGAGAAAATGATATAGACAAAAAAGTAAGTGTTTTAAGTGGAGGAGAGAAAGCTCGTTTGGTATTAGCTAAGCTAATGTTAAAGCCTATTAATTTGTTAATTCTTGATGAGCCTACAAATCACTTAGATATTGCTTCAAAGGATGTATTGAAACAAGCATTGTTGAATTATGATGGGACATTAATTTTGGTTTCTCATGATAGGTCGTTCCTTAAAGGAATGGTAGAACGTATATTCGAATTCGACAATGGGAGAATCAACGATAAACTGGGAACGATAGAAGATTTCTTAAGCTCTAGGCAGGCAGATTCGTTTCGAAGTTATGAGAGTAATGATCTTGAAAAGAAAAGTCCTAAATCAAAACAGAAAGAGAAAACTTCCGATACTGTAAGTCAAAAGGTTAACCAGGATTCAGGACGAAATAAAAACGATCAGCGAAAAGCAATTAAAAACCTTGAGCGAAGCATAGAAAAGTACGAAGAGGAATTAGCTGCCATGGAGGTAAAGATGAATGCTGAGGGGTTTTACGACGATAAGAAAGCAGCAGACGGGATGATGTGGAAGCACAAAGAACTAAAAAAGAAGGTTGAGCAAAAAATGGCTGAATGGGAGAAACTCCAAGGAGATAACTAGCCTCTACTTTCCATTGTTTTTCATGTGGTTGTAAATAACAGGAAGACCTTCAGATAGTTTCGTTTCTGGTCTATACCCAATGGTATTAAATAACTTGTCCGAATTACCAACTCTTCTTTCAACTTCGTAATCGTATCGCTTTCTAGGGGCTTCTATTAGGGATATTTTTGATTTCGAATTGGTAACGCTTACTATTTCTGTAGCTAGGTCTTTTATCGTTAGTTCATTTTCCTGGGCAACATTGAAAATTTCACATCCTTTTACATCCATGCAAGTTCTAATACATGCTTCAATAGTATCGTCGATATAGGTAAAATCGCGTGTTTGTCTTCCATCACCATAAACAGTAATGTTCTGACCGGCCAAAGCTTGCTCAAAGAAACGAGGTGTTACCATTCTTGCATCTTGGTTAATTCCATAGACATTGAAAAAACGAAGTGACGTAGAGAGCATTCCTTTTTCTTCATAGAGGGCAGCCAGATATATTTCGTTGTAACGTTTTGCAATGGCATAACTAGTTCTAGGATCCAACTGAATGTTTTCGACAACACTTTGCTCTATAGCAGAATGTCCATATACACCACTTGTTGAAGCATAAACTACTTTTTCTACACCGTTTTTAAGAACAGCATCCACAATGTTTTGCATGCCAACAGTTTCAACTTCCATCGTTTCTACAGGGTGATCCGCAACTACGTCGACACCCAATATCGCAGCAAGATGAAAGATGTAATCGCAGTTTTTCGTGAGCTTCATCACTTTGTTGCCATCTCTAATATCAACCTTGTGAAGTTCAATGTTTTTTTGAACATCATGATCGATTTTATTACCACGTAAGAGTATGTCAAGAACTTTAACATTGTGGCCTTCCTGAACCAGTCGTTTAACGAGATGACTTCCGATAAATCCTGCTCCTCCTGTAACTAAAATATTACTCATGCTATAAATTCTGGTAATGCAATAAATGCGAGTTGTGTTATATGAATGTAAGTTAAAATAACTAAAAGTACTTGGTTAGTTTAAATTGTTTTACCTTGGTTTTGATAACTAAACGAATCTTTAATCAAAGAGTTTTATAAAATATTAAGCTTTGATCTTTACTCACGAACGATATGCAAAAACAGTAGTTTTTTCTCATGTGTGGAATTAATGGTATTGTAGGATTAGAAAGGGAGAAGTCAGAACCCTTTGTTTCAATAATGAATAAGGCTCTTGCCCATCGCGGACCAGATAATGACGGGATATGGGTAGGTGAGAACGTTGCGTTAGGGCATAGAAGGCTTTCTGTCATAGATCTGTCTTCGGCAAGTAATCAGCCAATGATTGATCCAGACGATAACCTAGTCCTTGTGTACAATGGTGAGCTTTACAATTACCAAAAGTTAAAGAATGAACTGACCGATTATTCGTTTCGAACAAATAGTGATAGTGAGGTAGTTTTGGCTGCGTACAAGAAGTGGGGAGGTAAATGCTTGCAACGATTTAATGGGATGTATGCATTTGCTGTCTATAATAAATCGACCAACGAGTTGTTTATAGGTAGAGACAGGATAGGAATCAAGCCTTTGTATTATTATTATTCCAATAACGTATTGGTTTTTTCTTCCGAAATAAGGGCTTTGTTAGGATCTGGAATTGTGCCTAGAAAGTTAAATAAAAACTGTTT
>JABSPR010000448.1 GCA_013214975.1 Flavobacteriales bacterium | reverse complement strand
GTTAATTTAAAAGAAGAGTTATGAATAAATTGTTTTTTCAATCACTATTTGCCCTGATACTGCTAGTGTTTATTTCATCTTGCGAGAAGCAACAATTGAATAAAGACACCACTAGTTCTCAAGATGTAGATCTCGCTACAGCAATGTTCGAAGATGTGTTTGGCGTAGTGAATAGTGCTGCCGACGATGATTCGTCTGAGGTGAAATCATTGCAAGTGGTTAAGTACAAATGGAAGAATGATTCTTGTGCGACGGTTATTATTGAGATTAACGATACAGTAAATCATTTTCCTGCAACGCTTACAATCGATTTCGGTACGGAGGAATGTTCATGTAAAGATGGTAAGAAACGGCAAGGTAAAATAGTTGCGGTGCTAACAGATCGAAGAAGAAACGCTGGAAGTATAACCACCATTACTTTGCAAGATTATGAAGTTGATGGATATTTAGTGGAAGGTTCAAAAGTGGTTACGAACACAACTTCAGATCACCAATCTAGTTGGACTGTTGAAATAAAGGATGGGAAAATAACGGCTCCAGACGATGGAGGTTCAGTAACATGGGAATCAACTCGGACTCGAACTTGGATAGAAGGAGAAGATACATATATTGGAAATTCCGATTGTATAGCTTCTTTAGACGCATTTAAAGAATGCCTTCTGGATGATGTATTTGAAGTTACTGGTTCAAGTACTGGTGTTAATCGAAATGGAGTTTCTTTTACAGTTGAGATTACGACATCCTTGCAAATAGAGTTTTGCTCGGACAGGAGACAAATAACTTCTGGGGTTGTAGTAATAGAGCCTGTTGATTTAAAGAGTCGAACGGTTGACTATGGAAGTGGAGAATGTGATAACTCAGCTACAGTTACAATAGACGGAGAGACTTTTACTATCGCATCGAGATAAATTATTCCAAAAAGGAAGCAACGCTTCTTTCAAGATCAGGAAAAAACAGGTCGAAATCTTCTTGGAAACCGTTGTATTGATCCCGTAGGTCATTAACAGCATATGCCATGTTAGATTCGAACTTTGTTCTCCTTGCGAGCCCCGATAATGTGTCCCCAATCGTTTTAATGTTCGCATAATTGGATAGAAGGTTTTGCTCAACCATATAATCCAAGAAATATTTGCTATGCTTGGGTAATACTTCTTTATTATCAATTAAGAGAGAATAGATTTTCTTCTCAAAATTGAATAGATTTTTATCTGAATATTTTAGCCAGTCTTTCGCTAAAAAGTGATCATAGAAAACGTCTACAATAACAGATGCATAATGCCCATGTCTTTCGTATAGTCTGTTCTTACTTACTCTAACTTGGTCGTGTTGATCAGTGTACGAATCAATATGTCTATGAAGTTCAACTCCCCTTTGGATACTTTCACTAAAGCTTTCTAGCTTCATTCCCTTCATTCCATCGGCTAAATAATTTCCAATAATTAGCCCATGATCATTTCCTGCGAGATAAGCATGGGCTAAGTAATTCATATTAAGTTAACGTTCTATAAGTACTTGAAATCGTGATTTTTCTTGATGTTTTTTAAGGTTTCGAAGATGAGTTTTATAACACTCTCTACATCATCGCGGTGAACCGTTTCAACAGTAGTGTGCATATACTTTAAAGGGAGTGAGATTAAAGCAGAAACAACGCCCTCACCACTAAATGCAAAAGCATCTGTATCTGTGCCCGTAGCTCTTGATGCCGCCATTCGTTGGAAATCTATTTTGTTTTTCTTAGCCGTGTCTTTGATTAACTTCTCAAGGTTTCGTTGAACAGCAGGTCCCGTAGTAATAGCAGGTCCTTTTCCCAGTTTCACATCGCCATGAACAGTTTTTTTAATCATAGGTGTACTTGTGTCATGTGTTACGTCTGTAATAATGGCCACATCTGGTTTTATCTTATTTACAATCATTTCTGCACCTCTAAGGCCAACCTCTTCTTGCACAGAATTAACGATATAAAGCCCGAAAGGAAGTTTAGTCTTACTTTCTTTTAAAAGTCGTGCAACTTCAGCAATCATAAAACCTCCGGCTCTATTGTCAAGTGCTCTACCGACAAACTGATTTTTATTTAGAATCATAAATTCGTCTTCATAGGTAATCACACTCCCTACTACTACACCTAGTTTTTCAACCTCTTCCTTAGATGTGCAACCACAATCAAGTGTGATGTTGGTTAGCTTTGGTGATTCTTCTTTACCTCCATGTCGTGTATGAATTGCTGGCCAACCAAAAATGGCTTTTACGATACCTTTGTCTGTATGAATATTTACTCTTTTTGATGGAGCTATTTGGTGATCAGATCCTCCATTTCTACATACGTATATAAATCCATCATCGGAAATGTAGTTCACGAACCAAGATATTTCATCCGCATGTGCTTCAATAACTACTTTAAATTTCTCTTTGGGATTGATAATACCAACTACAGTTCCGTAGTTGTCAACTATATGCTCATCAATGTATGGCTTTAGATATTTTAACCATAGCTTTTGTCCTTCCGCCTCAAAGCCGGTAGGTGATGCATTGTTGATGTATTTTTCTAGAAAGTTTAATGATTTTGTAGTTAGTATAGACTTTTTGGCCATGACTTAAATTATTGAAATTAGTATTGGTCGAATATAAGTAAAACTGTTTTCTAAGTAGTATTCTAATACCATTCCTTTTCAAATAGTTTCCAAGAATTCGTTAATATTAGTTCTCTACACTAAAAATATTTAAGTTTGTTACTATGATCAACAAGTATTTATTGCTCTTCTTATTTGCAGTGAGTTATACATGTGCAATTGCACAGGATGAAGCGGCGACTTCTGCCATGGATACTGTTCATTATGCTGGTGATACATTGAATTCTAATGTAGAGAAAATATATAATACAGGTATTGTAAGTTTTAATAAAGGAGATTTTGCCGAGGCTATTAAAAACTTCTCACTTGCATTAGATTCGGATTCTACTTTCTTAAGAGCGGCATATAATAGGGGATTAGCGAATAAGGAGTTACGGAATTTTGAAGAGGCTCTAAAGGATTTCGATATAGTAATACAGTTGGACCCAGATTCAAATAACATGGGCTATTACCAAAGAGGAAGCGTTAACGCGGATTTAGGAAATGTTAAGGAGGCTGTTGAAGATTATGATAATTCAGTAAGGGTTAGCCCGGACCATGCCCAGTCCTATTATTATCGTGGGGTATTAAAATTCGGGTTACAGGATTATGATGGAGCAATAGCCGATTATACAAATGCAATAAAGAACAAAGAAGACTACGCACACGCATTTAATGATAGAGGAAGTGCGAAGCGAATGAAAGAAGATTTTAAAGGAGCAGTTTCTGATTATAAAAGTGCTGTTAGGTTGGATAAGAAAATGGCTTTTTCTTTCAATAATTTAGGAAGTGCTTTGAAACGTATGGAAAATTATGAAGAAGCAATAAAAGCTTATTCAGTTGCAATAAAGTTGAAGCCGGCCTATAAAATTGCTATTAATAATAGAGGTAGTGCACGATTTGGATTAGGTGACTATGAAGGAGCCATTAAAGATTTTGACAAAGTAATTAAATTGGATGCCAAATATGCTTATGCATATAACAATAGAGCAGGTTCAAAGATTAAAATGAAGGACTATAAGGGAGCTATTCAAGATTGCAACAAGGCATTACAACTGGATAATGAGTACGGTTATGCCTATTTAAATAGAGGAATTGCGAAAGAGATGATTCGAAATGCAAAAGGGGCTTGTGATGATTGGAAGAAAGCGAATGAATTGGGTGTGGAAAATACGGATGCATATCTTCAACAAAGTTGTGATTATTAAGAGATGAAAATATATCTGATTTTATTTATTGCCTTTTTAATTTCTCTAGCTCAGCTAAGTGCGCAAAATATTGATTTTGTAAAAGAAAACTTCCCTCAGGATAAGGGAGAGATGAAAGAGGCCTTGAAAGAAATTAAATTAGGTGACCAGCAGTTTATTTATGGAATATCGGGATTTCAGAAAGCTATAAAGCACTACCTAAAGGCCTATGCTTTTAATCAAAATAACGCAATGCTTAATTACAAAATAGGCAGAACGTACATTCTGCATACTAATGATAAGAGAGCAATGGATTATTTGCTTTCGGCATTCCGATTAAATCCTCGAGTTAATAAGGATATTCACTTTTATTTAGGTCAAGCTTACCACTATAACTTGCAATTGGAAAAAGCGATAGAGGAATTTGGGAATTATCAAGATACATATACAGATGAAGTTTCAAATAATAGAAGGGCAAAAGTAAATAGGAAAATAAAAGAATGTAAGAACGGTATTGAATTAATGGCCAATCCGGTAAGAGTATTTATCGATAATCTTGGTGCTAATGTTAACACTAGTTCACAAGAATATGCTCCTGTTATTACTGCCGATGAATCTATGATGATTATCACTTCCAAACGACCAGGAACAACAGGAGGGAAGATGGATGAAAACTTTAATGTTTTTATGGAAGATATATATGTCACCAAACATAGAAATGGGGAATGGACCAAACTTGAAAATCTAGGTAAGCCTGTTAATACAACAAGTCATGATGCATCGGTGGGTCTGTCTCCAGACGGACAAAGAATGATTATTTATTACGGAGATAATGGTGGTGATT
>JABSPR010000447.1 GCA_013214975.1 Flavobacteriales bacterium | reverse complement strand
TGGATGCGCACGATACCGCATGACCGCCAAACGTAGTAATGTGGCCAAGCATTGGGTTCGACTTTAATACGTTCATTATTTCTTTTGAAGACACAAAAGCCCCAATTGGCATTCCGCCACCCATTCCTTTAGCAATCGTAATAATATCTGGTACTATGCCTAGATGTTCGAACGAAAAGAGTTTGCCTGTTCTCCCAAACCCGGTTTGTACTTCATCCATAATAAGGAGGCAACCCACATCGTCGCATTTCTTTCTTAATGCTTTGAAGTAATCTACATTGCCCATTATGGTTCCCGCTTCACCTTGCACACCTTCAATAACCACAGCTGCAGTTTTGGTTGTTATAAAGTTAAGATCTGCTTGGTTGTTGTATTCAATAAGATTGCAATTAGGTAGCAATGGGTAATAACCCTTTTTCATTTCATCATCACCCAAAAGGCTTAATGAACCATGTGTACTTCCGTGGTATGCCTTCTTACAAGAAATTAATTCATATCTCCCTGTGTATCTTTTCGCAAGTTTGGTGGCTCCCTCGTTTGCCTCAGTTCCAGAATTAACGAAATACACATTGTCGAGAGTAGTAGGTAGAAGGTTAGTTAGCTCATTAGCTAGCTCTACTTGGGGAGCTTGTACATACTTCCCGTAAACGGTTAAGTAGGTATACTTGTCGAGTTGAGCTTTTATCGCTTCAATTACTTTGGGATGTCGATGTCCAACATTACTAACGGAAATGCCAGAGATAAGATCGATGTAGGCGTTATCATCTTGGTCATAAATGTATATACCCTCAGCTCGTTTTACGTCTAACGAAGGAGGGAAAGGAGTAGGGTGAGCTACGTGATTTAAATAAAGCTCCCGATGTGAAATCATAATTGTTGGATACTAATTTGACTGAGCTACTATTTTAATCGTCATTTTTATTTCGTCTTTAATCATGTAGTCGCCAAGATCGTCGAAATAGCTACCAGAGTTATATTTAACATCGAATTTGGTTCGGTCGAAAACAATGTTCGCGGTTACGTTCATTGTAGTTTCTGTATGCTCTACAATAGCTCCGAATGCAATCTCATGAGTAATGTCTTTAATAGTGAGCTTTGCTTTGAACTCATAGTTAGAATCAGTATCTAAAGCGTTCAGAATCTTTATCGCTTCCGTAATCTCAAGTTTAGCAGTTGGGAACTTCTCTACCGAAAAGAAGTCATCGTTTTTTAAGTGCTTGGTTAATTTGGCATTCGATTTCTCATCGTCCATATCTGTTGTGTTCAAAGAAGTCATGTCAAGAACAAAGTCACCGCCGGCAATCTGCTCACTCATCACGTATACCTTTCCACTTTGTATGTTAATTATGCCTGAGTGTGAGCTACCTGTAATTTTCTCTCCTTCCCAATGCACTTCACTTTTACTGTTGTTTGTTTGATAGGTTAGGACCGAAGCAGTTAAGAAACTAGAAAAGATAAAAGTTGTGCATAGTGCTGCTGCCGTTAATCCTAGCTTTTTGAATTTCTTTAGTATCATAATATGAAGTGTTTAGTTAGTGTAAAAATAATGGAAATAGTAGAATAACGCTTTTGCAATAATTAGGCCTTTTAGAAGATTATGTAAATGGCGAGGTATAGTTTATTTTTGAAACAGATGATAGATGTTAAAAGCACTTTTATTCCTTTCCGCGAAGCCGGATATTTTACCAAGTTGATAATCGATTATATCGAAGGCAACTCGGAGCTTGATAAGTTGATTTCCCATCGACCCAATGTATCTTCTTTTAAGAAAGCGATTGAAGAAAGAGCATCGATTGATATAAATAGGACTGTTTTGCACGAAGCTCTGCTAGGTCAACACCAAGGTGTGGATATAAGCTCATCAACCAAAACTAATATTGACATTATTACCGATAGTAACACATTTACTATCACAACGGGACATCAATTGTGCTTGTTTACTGGTCCGTTATATTTTATTTACAAGATAGTTTCGGCGCTTAATACCGTTAAGAAATTAAAGGAAGAGTACCCCGATAATAATTTCGTGCCTGTGTTTTGGATGGCATCCGAAGACCATGACTTTGAAGAAATAAGCGTTGCCAATATCTATAATAAGAAATTGAAGTGGGAGCAAGGTATGAGTGGTGCTGTTGGCCGTTTGGATACGGATAGCATTAATTCTGTATTAAGCGAATTAAAATATATTGTAGGGGATAAAAACTTAGGTCAAGAATTTATAACTGCCATTGAAAAGGCATACACACCAGGAAGCTCGATAACGATTGCTACTCGTGAGTTGATTTATACTTTATTTCCTAATGATGGCTTAGTTGTTATAGATGGGGATGACAAGTCGTTGAAGAATCAGTTTAAGGATGTAATGCGCGACGAGCTGCAGAACCAACGTATAGAGAAAGCCATAAAGAGTACGAATGAGTTGTTGGCTAAGAATTACAAGATCCAAGTTAATCCAAGACCGATAAATCTGTTTTACCTATCACCAGGGAGTAGAGAGCGTGTAATAGATGTTTCAGAGAACTTATTAGATGAAGTGGAGTCGAATCCAGAAAATTTTAGTCCTAATGTGATTATGCGTTGCATGTATCAAGAAAGGGTATTACCTAATCTTGCGTACATCGGTGGCGGTGGAGAACTGTCTTACTGGCTTCAGTTAAAATCGGCGTTCGAACTTTATGATATCCCATTTCCCATTTTGCTTTTAAGAAATTCTGCACTCTTTATAGATAAGAAAAGTAGTAAGCGATTTACGGATATGGGTTTTAACTTAAGTCAGCTGTTCCAAGATATCCATCAGCTTACTAAAATCTATGTGGATCAAAGTCCGTCCGATAATTCTTTAATAGAGGATAAGATAATTAAGTTGAAGGATTCAATAAATGATTTATTGCATGAAGCTATTGGGGTGGATAGCTCAATAGAAAGTAGTCTTAAAGGGGAGGAGAAGAAGATTTTAAATTCTTTGGATGCAATTGATAAAAGAATTTACAAAGCAAGAAAGAGAAAGTTAGAAGATCAAATAGCTAGAATTGAGAATATTAAATCTAAGCTGTTTCCTGACAATGGGCTTCAAGAGAGGTATGAAAATATAATTCCTTTCTACTTAAAATATGGAGAAGACTTTATAGAGACTTTGAAAAAGGAGTTTGATCCTTTTATAAATGAATTTCAGATACTCTCAGAGTAATTAAAAAATATTCAACCCTTCTTTAATAAGCCCTGCAGCAGTAATGTTGATTCCTTGAGTTCTGTATCGAACTACCATTTTTTGATGCAGTTTGTCGAATAAAGGTTTGTCATCTACTAAAACATGGCCTTCATCAAAATTAACATCGTTTAAAAATATATTTTCTGGGAGTATTGGGAAATTATATTGTTTAGTCCACGGATCTCTTCTTGAGAAATCAAGACTAGCAATATTTGTCGGTTGGTTAAAGCACATGTACATAAACTCAATGTGCTTGTTGTAATCATCTGTTGTTCTAAGTAAGTTGGTTTGAAATCCAGCTGTAATTAGCGTCTTTCCAATAGACTTTAGTGCAATTCCTTCTTCTCCATTCATAATAGAAGGGTAATGCAAGAAGAGTATACCATCTGGTTTTAAAATTTTTCGTAAGTCTGAGAATCCTTCTACAGTATAAACATTGGTTGGCTGGTTTTCTCCAGCGCTCATATCTAATATAACGATATCGTATGTTTCTGGAGCAGCCATTCGGATGGTTCGTCTAGCATCCATTGCAACGATGCTATTGGGTTCGGGCATGTCAAAAAATTCTCTCGATACTTTTGCCATTCTCTTATCTAAATCGCATACGTCAATCACGAATCCGAGACGATTCAATTCTTTTACTACGTTACCACCACCTAAGCCAGCTAGCAGTACTCTAGATCCGCTAGGCTTACATGCAGTAAATGTTGCTAACCTATTAACATACTTCCACATAGATCTGCCCGAAGGTTTGTGCATGTGTGTTTGGGAAATATTATTGATGTGTAGCATTATAGAGGGGTTCTTTTTATTCTTATACTCAACAACAAAAACTTGACCGAGGAGACCATCCGATCGGTATATTTCTTTATACAGCTTTGAGTTTTTTACTCCTTTATTGTTCAGCATTACGTTAACACAAAACAGTACAACGAGTACACCTATAATGCTAACAACTGGCATTAGCTTTTTTGACTTATAATAATAGAAAACTGGAATTAGACCAAATATAATTGCTATGATTCCTGTGCTTAGTCTTAACCCATGATTAGGGATTACATAAAACCCAGTAAAGAAAGTAGCCAAGACACCACCTATCGTTGAAATAGCATAAACGGTTCCTGCACTTTTCCCAATCTGATTTGAAATCATAGATAATCTCGTAATGATAATCGGAGATACCATCCCACAGAAAATTAGTGGAGGAGTTAAGAAAACTAAAGAAGATAAAATGGATCCTTGTACGAAACCAATTGTCATTGTTTTCTCAATGATCCATGGTGCAACTATGGGCATAAGGCCAATAGCAATACTGCCAAAAGCAACAACATTAAAAAGGATACTGCTGTTAGTGTATTTCTTAGAAATCCAGCCACCTAGATAATAACCAAGTGATAGTCCGAGTAATGTGATAATTAGAATTGAGGTCCATACATAAGTAGAAGTGCCAAAATATGGAGCCATCATTTTTGCACTAATAAGCTCTATTGCCATAACAATGGCACCTTCAATGAATGATACTAGAAGTAAAAAATTTCTGCTATTTATATAACCGTCGTTTGAAGTTGATTTCATTCTGCCTTTGTTGCTATTGGTGCCACAATTTTACGAAAATCTAAGCTTATTTACAGGAAATAAGTTACTTAATAAAGTAAGTGTTCAAATTGTTATAAGCGAGATTAAGCAATAAGTACGGTTTCTTAATCCTAAATATAATAATGGGATTTGTTAAGGTTGATGATATTAAAATGAAATTATTTTAATGCTTAATTGGTTGGTTATTAATGATTTACGTATGCGGTATTATGCTTTGAAATCATAAACTCAAATAAATAAACTCGACAAAGTATTGCTTGTTGAAGACAACGAGGCCACAAATATTACTAATACCAGACTTCTAAAGGGTATGAATATCGCAAATGATGTTGTTGCGACAAGCAATGGTAAAGAAGCAATTGCTTATTTGAAGGATGCACTTGAAAGAAATCAAAGATTTCCTGAATTGATATTTCTTGGATTATACATGCCTATTATGAATGGCCTTGATTTTTTTAAAGAGCTTAATTCGTTATTTAAGAATAGAGAAGGTAAACCCGAAGTAGTCTTATTAAGTAGATCCAATTCTGTAACGGAAATTGAAATAGCAAAAAAACTTGGTGCGCATCATCATTAAAAAAAGATGCTTAATGAGCGAAAGGTAATTGGTCTTATGGAAGATTTAAAAAACACATCGAACTTGAAAAAGTTGGTGAAACCAAGTTTATTCTAAGAGTTTCTTCTTTGATAGAATATATCGGTCATTTGAGAAATGTGATTTTTGATTTAATAAGTGATATTTCTTACATCTGAAAGATTAAATTTGTAAAGGCGTCGCGAGTACGTGTTAATTTGTAAGGCGTTGAAAAGCAACGCATTAATGGGGTAATGGTTTTCTTGTGTGAACCTAATTTAGGTGAAATTAGATTTTCTCTAATTGAAATCTTTCAAGGAGGTAGTCTTAGTATAATAGATGAGCAGAACCTTTGATTAGCTAGCAAGGTATAATGGCATAGTTAGCGTGAGAAACTATTATTGAAGAGCTTAAAAATAAAAAAAAACGGATGGAGAAAATATTACTTGTAGACAATCACCCTTTTATTAGATTAGGAATACGTAGCCAATTATCAGATTATCAAGACTATTGTATTGTTGGAGAAGCAGAAAATGGAGCAGAAGCAAAGGAGTTACTTAAGGAATTAAATCCTGATATAGTTATCTCAAGTATAGTATTGCCTGATGTAAATGGAATTGAACTAACTAAGTATATAGCGAGCAACCATGTAAATGTGAAGGTGCTTATATTATCTCAATTGGTAAATAATGAAGTAGTAACTAATGCTATTGACGCTGGTGCCACTGGGTATTTATCTAAGAAATCAGATACAGAAGAATTAATAAATGCTTTACGGGCATTAGAATTAGGTAAGAGTTATTTCGGAAAGAATATTAGCGACATTTTAATTGAGGCGCATTTAAATGGTAATAAAAAAGATGAGAATTCGGGAGTAAGTAAATTGTCTAAACGAGAAAAGGAAATATTAAAATGTGTTTCTAAAGGTCTGACTAGTTGTGAAATCGGATCTGAACTTTATATTAGTACACGCACTGTAGATACACATAGAAATAATATCATTAGAAAGTTAAATGTGAAAAATACGGCTCAGCTAATAAGCCTGGCCCATAACATGAATCTATTAGATTCATCTAATGAACGGTTGTATGCATCATGATAATTAGCATGAGGGTAATCTAAATCCTCCATATTAATTGGCCTTGAGTTTTCTACTCAGGGCCATTTTTTTAATCTAATTTTTGTAAATGAAAAAAGTGGTTTGACTTATGTCGATTTGGCGGTGAGAGAGGTTTCTTTCTATAACGAGGTCCTTCATGGAAACTCTTGTCTCCAATCTATGGTCAATCATTGAGATAGATTTTATTTTTGTTACTGCATAACTCGTCTTTCGATCTTTCTTAATATGTATTCTTTTAAATGTGTCTATTTTTCGATCTTGCTTTTCTGAATTGTCGTTTCGTTTTTCGATGTAAATGTTTAAGTACTTATCGTCTTTAACGATTTCCGATTTATTCTTCCAAACATTTTCTATGCTCTTGTTGAAGTTTTTCATTTCTCCCATTCGCTCGTCATTTTAAGGTTATGTAAAATTGGTTAGAAATAGGGGAGAGAAGACGAAGACTGGGGTAAGTTATTAATCTTTTGATGTTGATAACCGAAGTTGAAAATGCTGATAAAGAGCTAATTCTGTGCTTTGTTGGGCTGTTTTTTGGAAATAATTATGAGGAATTAGAGTTTTCGTTTAAATCAATATTTATAAAAATAATAGCTTCTATAATCAGACATGAAATATTGTTGAAAAGATGTACTATTTCTGGCTCGAATATTTATTTAATCCACCCAATAACACCTTACTTTTGGAGTCAATAATTCCAATTAGAGCATGCAAGAAAAAGTACTAATAATAGATTTTGGTTCGCAGTATACACAGTTGATTGCGAGGAGGATAAGGGAGAATAATGTGTTTTGTGAAATTCATCCATTCAATAATATTCCTGCATTGGAAGACAATGTTAAAGGAGTTATTTTATCCGGAGGTCCGTCTTCAGTTACTGAAACAGATGCACCAGATATTAACTTGTCGGATTTTCGTACTAAACGGCCTTTATTAGGCGTGTGTTATGGAGCTCAGTTAATGGTACATAAAGAGGGTGGAAATATAGCTCCATCTGAAGTTCGAGAATATGGCAGAGCCAATTTGTCTTTTGTAAAGAAAGATTCAGAATTGATGCAAAAAGTTTCTGATAACTCACAAGTATGGATGTCTCATGGAGATACAATTCTTGAGATGCCTGATAATTTTGAATTGTTAGCTAGTACAAAAGATGTCGCAGCAGCAGCTTATAAACTAAAAGGTGAGCATACTTATGGTCTGCAGTTTCATCCAGAAGTATTTCATAGTACTGAGGGAGGAGAGATAATTAAGAACTTTTTGGTGTCCATTTGTAAATGTGAATGTAATTGGACTCCTGATTCGTTCGTAGATACAGAGGTAGCCAGGCTTAAAGAGCAAGTAGGAAGCGACAGTGTAGTACTTGGATTGTCTGGTGGTGTCGATTCTACCGTGGCAGCTATTTTATTACATAAGGCTATTGGAGATAGATTGCATTGCATTTTTGTGGATAATGGTCTGCTTAGGAAAAATGAATTTGAAGACGTATTGGCCTCGTATGAAGGCATGGGCCTTAATGTTAAAGGCGTAGATGCTAAAGATGCATTTTATTCTGCATTAGATGGTTTAACAGATCCTGAAGATAAACGAAAGGCAATCGGTAAAGTTTTTATTGATGTATTCTCCGATGAAGCCAAAGCATTGCCAGATGTTAAGTGGCTTGGTCAAGGAACAATTTATCCGGATGTTATAGAATCTGTTTCAGTAAAGGGGCCTTCAGCGACCATTAAGTCACATCATAATGTGGGCGGATTGCCAGAAAAAATGAATCTTAAATTGGTAGAACCTTTACGGCCTCTTTTTAAAGATGAAGTTAGAAGAGTTGGTAAGGTATTGGAAATTGATAATAATATATTGTCTCGTCATCCTTTTCCCGGACCAGGTTTAGCTATTCGTATCTTAGGAGATATCACTAAAGAGAAGGTACGCCTTCTTCAAGAAGTGGATCATATATTTATATCTGGCCTTAAGGATAATGGTTTGTATGATGAAGTTTGGCAAGCTGGTACTGTGTTGTTGCCAATTAAATCGGTAGGGGTTATGGGCGATTTAAGAACCTATGAGCAAGTAGTTGCGCTTCGTGCTGTTACATCTACAGATGGCATGACCTCCGATTGGTGTCATTTGCCATATGAATTTCTTGCTAAAGTGTCTAACGATATCATTAACAAGGTTAAAGGTGTTAATAGAGTAGTTTATGATATATCATCTAAACCACCATCTACTATAGAATGGGAGTGATATTATTAAATTTGGCACTTATTATGCTACAAGATTGAATCTAGACCAATTCAAGCAATGATTAGAATTTCTAAAAAAGTATGTGTATTGATGGCAATCTTAGTATTGGCATTAAATACTTTTTCTCAAGATGAACCGGTTGTAAAGAAACGGGTTAAAAAATCGAAGATAACAGAGGTTATTGGAGGTAAGCCATTTATTATCCATCCAGTACTCACTGGGCATACTTTGTATTCTATCTCCAAGGCTTACGAGACTTCAATAAACGAGATAATATTAGTTAATCCCTTTTTAATTGATGGTTTACGTATTCAGGACACTATTAAAATACCAAGCAAGAAGGCACTGAAAAAAATCAGTAGGAATCAAAATATAGAATACAAAGACACATTGATAATTCATGTGGTTGAACGTGGTCAAACGGCGTATTCAATTTCGAAAGACTACAATGTAGATATTGAAAAAATTTACAAAGCGAATCTGGAAAGCAATAAAAAAATCAAAATAGGTCAGGAACTCAATATCCCTATTTCTGTTATTGTAAACAATAAATATTTAGATCTACCCGAGTACACTCGGCCTAAGTTTATGACCGATGAACTGTTGATTAACGATAGTCTTAGAAAAGATTCCATATACAACATTGCATTGCTCCTGCCTTTTTACTTAGCCAATAATGATTCAATGCGAAGGTTTGAAAGAGTACAAGGAAAAGAAATGATTTTTCATAGGAGTAGAGGAGCTTTGGATTTTCATGAAGGAATTCTATTGGCAGCAGACTCGTTAAATTCTTTAGGGCTAAATGCGCGTTTGTTTGTTTACGACACAAATTCGGATGCTATGGATGTGAGTGAAATTTTAGAAGAGCCAGAATTGAAGTTGATGCATCTAATAATTGGCTTTGATAAAAAGCATATGATGCAAATAACTGAATTTGGGGAAAGGCATAATATCCATGTAGTGTCTCCAATTAGTTCACAGAACAAGGTTCTTTTGGGGAAATCTAATACGAGTAAAGTGATCTCGTCACCAACTGTACACCTTAAAAAAATTGCTCAGTACGTTGCTCAACAATATGGGGCTTCAAATCTTGTAGTATTTAATAACGATCATATTAGAGAAGTGGAAAGAAGCAGGACGTTCGCAAAAGATTTGAAAAAATTCAGAAAGTCGTTTAACGATACTTTAGGCATTCCGATGGAGAAGACAGAATTAGATACGGTACATGTTATATCGGTAGATGTATACGAGGATGATAAAAATAAAGTAATACGTGGTGTCTTGAGAGATTCTGTTCGGAATATTATTGTTATTCCTTCAGAAGATCAGCCATTTGTAACGATCATTATGACGGAGTTGTTTAAAAAGTCGGATAAATATGACATCAAAGTTTTTGGGATGCAGAAATGGAAAAGGTACGATAACATTAACATTGACTACTACCATAAATTGGATGTACATATTCCTTGGCCTACTTTTTTAAACGAGGATACCACTATGGTTAAGACATTTAATGATGAGTTTTCCGTACCATTTTTAATACTAATTATTTCTTTTTAATTCACTCTATTACTGTTAGCAGTACAAATCTGTTGTGTCTGTTTTTAAAAAAAACATTTTTGTGTCATCATTTTCAAGGCCTTGCTAGTCAAGCAGGTATATGGAAATTTGTGTGCACACCAAGCAACCTATCTTGTGTACATAAACTGAGTATCATGATGCGCTAGGCCAGAAAGGACAATAACACCGATTAAATTTTTTTTTGTGTGCCAATATGATTGGCCCATGACATTACAGCAGATCTGCCAAATTTTGGAAATGCAAAAAATATTGAAATATTACAAAGAATTTTTTTTTTATTTATGGAATAAACATAACAGCCATATGATGAAATACAAATCCTGTTCTTTACAGTCCTGTAATTTAAGTCTATTAAAGTTTACTCA
>JABSPR010000446.1 GCA_013214975.1 Flavobacteriales bacterium | reverse complement strand
TCTGCAAAATAAGATTAGCACCATCCACTTCTATATCAAAACCCATGGAAGAGGAAACCAAGAATTTATCTCCAGGAAGAATATTTTCAATAACCCCCTCATCATCTTCATTTACAAACTGTACTCTATCACCAATATTAAAAGACATACTAAAAATATAACGCTTTGAATTTCAATCCTTCTTTACTCATATAAATAGCTGGGAAAGGAACTTTAAAAATATTTATTGCTCGAAAGAAGGTTTTTAAAACCTTAGATGATGTCTTAATTCTAGTAAAATCAACATCTAAAGACAAATAATACTGGCGATATTGATTTTCATTTATTAAAGTATCGTTCATTAAATTATTCTCTCCACCTACCAAAGCATCCGCTCCATAGCCAAAGGCAACATTTAACCATTTAGGCAACTTCGTTTCTTTCTTACTAAAAGATGAAACATTTCCTGACAGCCAATAAGTTTGTCCGTTATAGTCTTTTAACATTTGCTCCGAAAAATTAGAACCTAACAGTTCCGGCCTATGCTTTGCATATGACGATGGATGAAAGGAATATTTGAAAACAATTCTTTGTTCCTCCCAAATCAACTCTTGGCTAATTAGCATTGCGGTACCAGAAATATTTGCAACCATATCTCCTGGAGAAGCACCCCAATCTTCCGAAAAGCCATCAAACGTTTCTACTGTTAGCAATGCTAACGTGGCTATATTACTTCCAATCCAAATGGCCTTTTTATGCTTAATACCCGTCCAGTCTAAGATATCCATACCATAACGCCCTATGGTATAACTGGAAAAAGCATGACCAACTTTGTCCATCTGTTTCCATTGATTGTTATCATTAAAGAAATGAAAGCTGGTATAATCCTCATACCACAGCTTACTTAATCCGATTACGGAACTGCCATAAACGAGGCTTTCTACTCCGATTACTCCAATTAATCTTGTACGATTTACTGAGTTTGAATCTAATTGTGGGCTAAGGTCATTTTGAGCGACTAAGAATGTCGATATAAAAAATAAAAATAAAGTATAGCAATACTTTACTTTCATTTACCTAGCAATTCCTTTTCGACTGCATCGAGCAGTGCAAATGAAGCTTCTTTTGTTTTCGATTCTGCGTATGTACGTAAAACAGGCTCCGTTCCAGACGGTCTAATCAGTAAAGTTTCTCCGTTATCAAAGAAGTATTTAAAACCATCCAATGTTTCTAACGAATTAACAACATACGACCCGAAGCTTTTAAATTCTTCATTTCTACATTTTTCAATAATGCTAAGCTTTACACTTTCTTCCAGATGAAGGTCATTTCGCTCGTAAGCAAAACTACCAACCTTTGCATATACTTCTTGAATTAACTCTTGGAGAGACTTGCCTGTTTTAGCCATATACTCAATAAGTACGAGACCTATCCATATACCATCACGCTCTAAAATATGACCCGTTACCGCAATTCCTCCAGATTCTTCGCCACCTACAAGAACTTCATTCTCCAACATTACTTCACAGACATACTTAAATCCAATCTTTACTACTTCGTTACGAAGACCGTATTGATCGCATAAGGTTTTTACTCTACTTGTAGTTGAAAACGTAGTACATACATCTCCTCGCAGCCCTTTTATATCATAAAAGTAGCTAACTAATAATAAAATAATATGATGAGAATCTACAAAATCACCATCGCTATCGTATAGACCAATCCTATCCGCATCTCCATCAGTAGCGAGTCCAATGTGAATATTCGCATCGTTTTTAACTAATTGAGATAGCTCTTGTAAATTCTTATCAATTGGTTCAGGTGCTTGCCCCTTAAATGTATCATCGTGTTCGCAGTGCAATAGGATATGCCCTGGCAATACTCTTTCTAAAACATTTTGTCCGGATCCATACATGGCATCAAAAGCAATGTTTATTCCTGAGTTTTTAATTGCCTCTAAGTCAAAACTATTTTTAACATGATCACAATACATTGTTTCAAGATCAACGTACTCCATTTGACCACTTGCCAAATAAGTGTCTAACACAATTGAATCCAAATCGATTGAATTCTCATCTGGAATAATAGCCTCTATCTCTTCAATATTTTTAAGAAGAAGTGGCCCTCCATAGGATGCCTTGATCTTATATCCGTTATAATTAGCTGGGTTATGACTTGCCGTAATAATTATTCCGAGTTGAGCTTTTTCCTCAACAACTCCTAATGAAACCATTGGTGTAGATACATAGCCTTTTGCTAGCTTAACTTTTACACCTCCGTTCAGTAAAACTTTTGCAACCGTTACTGCAAATAATTCTCCATCTCTTCTGCAGTCATGTCCAACTACAACTGTTGGCGAACTTTCATTTTCCGAAATCCATTTCTCAACTGCGATTGTAACTCGCGCCACATTATCAACTGTAAATTGTGTGTCAAGAATTGCTCTCCACCCGTCCGTTCCAAATTTAATCTTCTCCATTATTTAATTTTAGTTGTACAAGCTAAAATAAAAAAAAAAATTAGCTTAATATTTTACGTTTATTTAATTCTCTTTGATAACGTCTTGCATTCAAGAGATGTTGGCCATATGATGCTGCAAAACTATGGTATCCCGAGAAATCTTCTTTGGCGCAAAAGAACAAATAATTATGACTTTCCGATTCGAGTACGGCATCAATTGATGCTATCTCAGGCAAACATATTGGACCAGGAGGTAATCCGGCATTCATATAAGTATTGTAAGGCGAATCGATTAGTTTATGCTTATTTAACACCCTTCTTATCGTGAAATCTTTAAGTGCGTATATCAATGTAGGATCTGCTTGCAGTTTCATGCCCTTCTTTAATCTGTTCAAATAAACCCCTGCTATTCTAGGTTTCTCGTCATTTTTGGAGGTTTCTTTTTGAATTATTGAAGCAAGTACCGAAACCTCTATTTTAGACAATCCTACTTTCTTTGCTTTCTTTAATCTGCTCACACTCCAAAATTCACCATACTCTTTTTTCATTCTTTGAATAAAATCTTGAGCGGACGTGTCCCAATAAAATTCATAGGTATTAGGAATAAAAATGGATAATACACTCTCAGACTTTACATTTATTCTATTCAAATAATGCCCATCTTTTAATAGCGTAAGAATTGAAATAGAATCTGCTTCAATCTGTTTACCGATTCTA
>JABSPR010000445.1 GCA_013214975.1 Flavobacteriales bacterium | reverse complement strand
TAAGTACATATTAATTCTCTTTGCCGCAGATCCTTTTAATGGATCACCAACATGTTTTGTGGTTCTCAGGGGATGCTCTATCGAGAAGAATACTTTCTTGAATTCGTGTATGGCTATCTGCATATCGTAAACCGAAGCATGCGATTCAAATACCTTTTCTAAACCATCGTGGTGGAGGTAAATATTCTTCAATGATTTAATAAAGAACGAGAAATCTATTCCGTTAAAAGTACGGTGTACAAACTCGCTTAAACTGGCTAGTTGTTCTTCAGAATGCTCCATCACAAAATCGTGAGGCGACTTCCCCATAAGACTAACCATCCTCTCTGCATTCTTAATTATCATTCCTCTTTTACCCCAGGAAATGGTAGCAACTAAAAAACCGATTATCTCAATATCCTCCTTTATGCTAAACTGATGTGGAATAGAAATAGGATCGCTCTCAATAAAACTGGGTCGGTTATATTGAATTACTTTCTCGTTGAGGAAGTCGACTATTTCAGGATTAATTTTAGACATATATTCATTACTTGAATTAAGGCGAATTTATCAAATTGTAATAAAGTACTAATTCGTCGCATAGTGAACAGTTACCTATTCCATTTTTCGACATTTAAGAACTAAACAGTAACTTAGAATAATCATAAACACCCTGATACTTAATAAGCTGAAACATCTCCTATTCTTCCTTTACATCCTTTTCTTCTCTACACTCGGTGTGAGTCAAACTGATAATGCGAGTACCCTTCGGTTTAAAGGGGAGATTAAAAATGCCATAACAAACAAAGGTATTGCCTTTGTAAATGCGCAAGTAAAAGGTGTTCCTATTGGCACTACAACTAACCAAGACGGAGAGTTCGAGTTAGACATTCCGGTAGTTTATAAAAACAGATTATTGGTATTCTCACATCTCGGATACGTAGCCAAATCAATAAATATTGACTTCCAAAAAAACCGAAGGACCATCCTTTTAGAAGAGCGAAAAGTGTCTTTAGATGAGTTTACTGTAAAGTATGGGGAGTTTCCTTTTCCAAACAGCGTTTACTTGTGCGATACAACCTTCGCCGACTTTTACAAAAGGGGTGAATCCCTACCTATGAACGCTAAAAACAAATCATGCTATGGCACTTTCTCCATAGAAGATATTGATTCATGCAAAAATAAATCTGTCTATGCTTTCGACATGGATTGTGGCCTAACTGTAGATCCAATTAGCATAAACTGCGATGGAGAATACACCATTGAGCTGTACTTCAAATTATATACCTGGTATTATGAAAAGGGACAACAGGAATATTGGAATCGGTTGATTTATTGGGGGAAAGGTGACAATGGATTGTATGCTAGTCCGGTGGATAATACCTACGACCTTTGGAATAGAAGTAGCCATAGAGCTGGGAAATATAAATCGGACCAATGGCATTATCTCGTAATTACACGAGACAAAGAAAAGCAACTAAAGATGTATGCAAATGGAGAACTCTTTAAGACCTACAAAGACAATTTCAAAATAGCGTGCGGAAAAGATCTCATGTTTTTTGCCGATACTGGTGGAGGTAGAAAAGGAGAAGCTGCACCAGGAAAAGTGGCCTACATTTCCACATCAAAAGGAGTAATAAACCAAGAAAAAATATCGCAGAGAAACGAATGTATGCCATGTTGCGAGTGCGAATAATTAACCAAATAAGCATGAAATTTCTATTTGTACTTCTGCCTGTTTTACTATCTGTTTCCGTTTGTTCAGGAAAGTATTTAGTGAGCAGCGAAAAGATATATCACTACAAAACGGAGGAGGTAGAATACGAACTTAACGATTGGGATTGGAGAACCGATTCGATGAACCTCAACCCAGTACAGGCCTTTAAGATTGTATACAATACCATAGATGTATTCGGCGAACCAACCATAGCTTCAGGAGCAATCTTAATTCCAAACAAAGCGTGTAACACGATGCCATTGGTTGCCCTCCAGCATGGAACTTCCTTTAGCAGCAGAAATGCTCCTTCAAATGGATACGAACTAGGAGAGGGGCTATTCTTCGCAGGCAATGGATATATAACTGTTATGGCCGATTACCTTGGCATGGGAGTAAATGAAGGCATTCACCCATACCACCACTGGCAATCGCAAGCAACTGCTTGTATTGATTTGATACGAGCCGCTCGAGAGTTCTTAAAAGACTCTACTAACTTTCTAGACAATGGTCAGTTGTTCTTAGCTGGTTATTCTCAAGGTGGACATGCTTCAATGTCGATTCATAAATACATTCAAGAAAATAAGTTAGAAACTGAGTTTAATATTGTGGCATCGGCACCAATGGCAGGAGCTTACGACATGTCTGACTCGCAATTTGGTCAAGTATTTTCGGATCAACAAGCGTACATCACGGCACCTTACATTCCATTTTTATTTGCGGGCTACCAGTTGGTGTACGGAAATCTGTATAACGATTACAACGAATTTTACAAACAACCATTCGCGGATTCTATTCAGCACTATGTAACCACCGGAACATACGAGTATGAAGACTGGTCTAACATCCTCAATGAAACTTATCGCGATTTTATGCAGGATAGCGTGATAGATAACTTTAAGAACAACCCAAACCACTCCGTTAATGTAGCAGCTCGCAAAAACGACATCATAGATTGGGCACCTCAACAACCGGTTAAAATATTGTATTGCGCCAGCGACATCGTTGTGTTTCCACAAAACTCTATTGTGGCAGAAAAAAAAATGAAGGCGCTTGGCGCAAAAGATGTTGAAGCCATTGATTTAAACCCCGAAGGCGATC
>JABSPR010000444.1 GCA_013214975.1 Flavobacteriales bacterium | reverse complement strand
TTTTCCATAATAGGTTTAACTACATTTCCCTTCCACTCTTTTTCATCCTCTTTAACCAAATCATGTTCATTTTCATAAAACGACAACATAGATGGTTCATAGCTTATTCCGATCGATTTGCACATGCTCTCCACTATCAAGTCTGGACTCCTTACCAAATCCTCATATCTGACCTCCAAATACCTCTCTTTAAATAAGCCTGGCCCGTCATTCAGAGCTTTCCTTACAAAAAATGCATAATCGAAAACATGTGCGAAAAATGGATACTTCTTACCCCAAGATGTTTTCATTCTTGACATAACAACATCTCTTGGATCCCTCACTATATGAATAACATAGGCTTCAGGAAACGCCATTTTCAATAATTTCAAATAATTCAAATTCATTGGATCCTTATCTCCAAAATGCATTTTACCTGATTTTCTCAAGTACGTTTCATTCATTTTGTCAAAAACATCTGTGAAAAAGTTAGTGGAGCTAAAGTCTATACCCCAAGCCAATTCCTTTGCATCAATGTCTAGCCTTTTAAATCCTTCATCTTTATTCAGTAAGTCAACCAAATCTTGGGCACTACTAATAGTACTAGTTGATTTACTTAGCAATTGTGGAACAATATAATTTCTAAAGAAATGAGATTCAGGAGAAAACGAAACTTCCGAATGTGAATCGAGAATACTTTGCAGTAGAGTTGTTCCAGACCGACCTGCACCAACAATGAACAACTGCTTCTTCATAGAAAGAATTATCTATTAGTATCCCTTAATCCACTTCTTCGAAGTCTGTATACTCGACATTCGATTTATTTTCAGTACCTGATTTCGAACTTTTACTTTCTACTCGAACCTCACCTTTCTCTCGATCTGAATCAGAATGATTAACGTTTTGATCCTGAAATCTTTGCTGCGCTTTATTAAACAACAACTTCAATAATATTGGCGCCACTATCCTACCGATAAATCGAATCCCATAGTACACCAAAACTATTATGAAAATAGTTTTTATTACACCCATCCTATTGACTTAAATACAAGTTTCTTTCTTTGTATATCTTTCTGAAGAAAGGATCTTTAAGATCGTCGATAAACTGAATTGCTTCCCCAGTCGATTTCATTTCGGGTCCTAATTCTTTATTTACGTTAGGAAATTTATCAAACGAGAAAACAGGAATTTTAATTGCATATCCCTTTTTAACTGGTTTAAAATCGAAATCAGCAACCTTTTTATCTCCTATCATTACCTGAGCAGCGTACTTAACATAAGGCTCTTGGTATGCTTTCGCAATAAAAGGAACTGTTCTTGAAGCTCTTGGGTTCGCCTCGATGATATAAACTACATCATCTTTTATTGCAAACTGAATATTGATGAGACCTACAGTTTTCAGCTCTATCGCAATCCTTCTTGTATAATCCTTTATCTGCTCGATAATTAAATCGCCTAAATTATAAGGAGGAAGCACTGCATAAGAGTCACCTGAATGAATACCTGCTGGTTCTAAATGCTGCATTACACCGATAATATAAACATCCTCACCATCGCAAATAGCATCCGCTTCTGCTTCAATTGCTCCGGATAAAAAATGATCTAATAAAATCTGATTACCTGGTAAAACATTCAATATGTCTATTACTTGATGTTCTAGGTCCTCTTCATTTATTACAATCTTCATTTTTTGGCCTCCAAGTACATATGAAGGTCTAACTAAGATTGGAAATCCTAATGTTTTACAGAGCTCTCTCGCCTCTTGTGCATCTTCAACAACACCGAACTCAGGATAAGGAATATCCATCTTCTTTAACAAAGAAGAGAATGCTCCCCTATCTTCAGCTAAATCAAGAGCGGCATAACTGGTTCCGACAATTTTCACACCATATTTTTCCAGTTTCTCAGCTAACTTAAGTGCTGTTTGACCTCCCAACTGAACTATTACTCCAACTGGATCTTCGTGCTTAATAATATCATAAATATGCTCCCAGAACACAGGCTCAAAGTATAATTTATCGGCTGTATCAAAGTCAGTAGAAACCGTTTCTGGATTACAGTTAATCATTATGGTTTCGTAGCCAAGTTCTTTTGCAGCAAGTATGCCGTGAACACAGCTATAATCGAATTCGATTCCCTGACCTATTCTATTAGGTCCAGAACCTAAGACAACAATTTTCTTCTTATCACTACGAACCGACTCATTTTCAGACTCAAATGTACTGTAGTAATATGGTGTCATCGCTTCAAATTCAGCGGCACATGTATCTACTAATTTATAAACTCGATTAATTGCAAGTTCAGTTCGTCGGTTATAAACTTCACTTTCCTTACAATCCAACAAATGTGCGACCTGACGGTCGGCATAACCTTTTTGCTTTGCTTCTAATAGAAGCCCCTTCTCTATCGTGTCAACATTAAACTTCGAAACTTCCGTTTCTAAAGCCAACATTTCTTCAATTTGATTTAAAAACCAGGGATCGATTTTCGTTTTCTCAAAAATTGTTTCGTGCGAGATACCCAATTTAAACGCATCATATACATGGAATAATCTATCCCAACTTGCATTACCTAAACTGTGTAATATTTTATTCTGATCCTTTAATTCTTTACCATCAGCTCCAAGTCCATTTCTACCTATCTCTAACGACTGACAAGCTTTTTGAAGTGCCTCTTGAAAAGTTCGGCCGATGCCCATCACTTCACCAACAGATTTCATCTGTAAACCTAAAGTCCTATCAGATCCTGGGAATTTATCGAAGTTCCATCGAGGAATTTTAACAATTACGTAATCCAACGTCGGTTCAAAGAAAGCAGAGGTGCTTTTTGTTATCTGATTATCTAATTCATCCAAATTATATCCTATTGCCAATTTGGAAGCAATCTTAGCAATTGGGTAACCGGTTGCTTTCGAAGCTAATGCAGATGACCTTGAAACCCTAGGATTAATTTCTATTGCAATAATATCTTCCGCCTCATCTGGACTTACCGCAAACTGCACGTTACAACCACCGGCAAAAGTTCCAATTGCTCTCATCATCTTAATAGCCATATCACGCATACGCTGATATGTCTTATCAGACATTGTCATTGCTGGTGCTACTGTTATGGAGTCACCAGTATGGATTCCCATGGGATCAAAATTCTCGATTGAACAGATAATAATCACATTATCATTTTGATCACGCAATAATTCTAATTCATATTCTTTCCAACCTAGTAATGCCTTATCGATTAAGACTTCATGTATTGGTGATGCATGCAAGCCAACAGTAAGCAATTCATCAAATTCTTCTTTTGTGTGAACAAATGAAGCTCCAGTACCACCTAAAGTATAAGAAGGCCTGATAACCAACGGGAAACCCAGTTCCTGTGCAATCTCCTTTCCCTCAAGAAATGACTTAGCAGTATGTGAAGGTGCGGAACCAACTCCAATATTGTCCATCAACCCTTTAAATGCCTCTCTATTCTCTGTTATCTCAATCGCTTCGATATCAACTCCAACAATTTTAATTCCTGCATCTTCCCAAATACCCAACTTATCACATTCGATACAAAGATTTAGAGCCGTTTGCCCACCCATTGTTGGCAACACTGCATCAATATCATGAATAGCAATTATCTCTTCGATAGATTCAACAGTAAGTGGTTTTAGATAAATATTGTCAGCAACAACTTTATCCGTCATGATAGTAGCCGGATTGGAATTAATTAGCGTTACTTCTATCCCTTCTTCTCTTACAGAACGAGAAGCCTGGGAACCTGAATAATCAAACTCACAAGCTTGACCTATCACTATTGGCCCGCTTCCTATAATAAGAAGCGATTTTATTGATTCATCTCTTGGCATTGAATGGTAGTATTATAGCATTTAAGTTGCTTGTAAAGTTAGCTCTTGAACATGGCAAAGCATGCTTTTCCTTAGCCCATTTTATTAACAAATTGTTCAAAAAAAAAGGAGTAACCAATAATGGAAACTCCTTTAAATAAAGTCTTTTTAGTAAAAGTCACTATTTGTGCGATCGCTCATCCGAAACACTTAGCTTCTTTCTACCTTTTGCTCTTCTTCTAGCAATTACTTCTCTACCGTTAGCAGTTGACATTCTCTCTCGAAAACCATGCTTATTCTTTCTTTTCCTTACGGATGGCTGAAATGTTCTTTTCACTTTTCTATTAATTTTGGGTTGCAAAAATACGGGAATTTTTCAATACAAAAAATTCTTTCTCGCTTATTATTTAAGGATTATTCCCGAAGCTCAAATCAATTGATATTTCTTTAATGATTATCTTTGCCACTGCTATATAGTTTATGAAAGAGAAAGAAGAAAAAATCAAGCTTACAAAGTCGTCTTTTAAAAAAGCAATGCGCATTTTAAAATTCGTTAAGCCATATAGATGGCCCTATTTCCTGGGCATTGTAATCCTTTTTATTGGCTCGGGAGTGATGCTTATCTTCCCTAAATTACTAGGCCAACTGGTTAATTCAGGTAATGGTGCGCTTTCCACTAAAGATTTAACACAAATAGGATCTGAACTGATCGGATTAATGTTAATTCAAGTAGTCTGCGCATTCTTTCGAATTTCACTCTTTGTAAATACAACCCAAAAAATGATTTCCGATTTAAGGATTGCTCTTTATTCCAACCTAATAAGACTACCAGTGCCTTTCTTTTCAGAAAGAAGAGTTGGAGAAATTAATAGCCGGATGGCTGCAGACATTACGCAAATCGAAGAAGCCTTTACAATAACCGTCGCCGAATTTGCAAGACAGCTCATTATTATTATTGGAGGTATTACTTATTTGGCATTTACTTCAATTAAGCTAACCGCACTAATGCTCTCTATTGTTCCCATGGTAGCTATCGCAGCGGTGATATTTGGAAAATTCATTCGAACACTATCCAAAGAAAAGCAAAATGAAACTGCTAGTTCTAATGTTATCCTAGAAGAAACATTACAAGGCATTGCTAATGTAAAGGCTTTTACAAACGAAATATTTGAAATTGCAAGGTATAGTAAGAGTGCTACTGATATTAAAAGCATTGCTATTAAAGGTGGCATTTGGCGAGGTGGTTTCGCAGCATTTATAATGCTTAGCTTATTCGGTTCAGTTATAGCAGTTATCTGGTATGCAGCCTTTCTTATCACGAAAGGAGAACTTAACAACGGTAATATTATTGAATTTATAGTCTTCTCTGGATTAATAGGAGGTTCGATTGGTGGACTTGCAGATAGATATGCGCAAATCCAAAAGACAGTAGGAGCTACAGAGAACTTACTTGATTTACTGGATGAAGATCATGAAGACATCAATATTGACAATTCAATCAAGCATTCTACTTTTCTTGGCAATATATCATTCAATAATGTAGGCTTCACCTATCCTTCCAGGAAAGAGATAAAAGTATTAAACAATATTTCTTTTGATGTAAAACAAGGGGAACAGATTGCAATCGTAGGCCCTTCAGGATCCGGGAAATCTACGTTAATCTCTTTGCTAATGCGTTTTTATGATGCACAGGAAGGAGAAATATCAATAGAAGGAAAACCTATATCTTCTTACTCATTAGAGGAACTCCGAGGACAAATGGCAATTGTACCTCAAGAGGTAATTTTATTTGGCGGCACCATTCGTGAAAACATTGCTTACGGTAATCCATCTTCAAACGAAGAAGAAATTAAAGCTGCTGCAGAAAAAGCAAACGCATTAAGCTACATAGAAAAATTCCCGAAAGGACTGGATACTATTGTTGGAGAACGTGGTGTTCAGCTATCAGGAGGACAAAAACAACGAATAGCAATAGCCCGAGCCGTATTAAAAAACCCTAACATTCTTATTCTAGATGAAGCTACCAGTTCACTGGATACTGAATCGGAAGAATTGGTTCAGAATGCTCTAGACAAATTAATGAAAGACAGAACTACCCTTGTAATTGCACATCGGTTATCAACCATTAGAAATGTAGATAAAATCTTGGTAATAGATGAGGGAAGCCTGACTCAAATGGGAACTCATGAAGAACTTATAAAGGACGAACAGGGCAGATACTTTAATCTCAGTAAGCTTCAGTTTAAAACTCCTACGAAAACCGTATTTGAATAATCAGACCTTCACAGAGATTATCTTTTTTGTCTCAAAAAATTCCTGTTCAAATATTTCAGACAAATTCCATTCTTGAATTAGCACATTTCCTAATTTCTTTAGTTCCGTATCAAAATCACCTCCCTTTAAATATATAATACCATTAGGAATTTCATTCTTACCACCTTTTTTAATTCTCCGACGAACTAGTTCATAGAAATCCACAAAATTCGTAACACCCCTGCCGAGTACATATGTGTACTGTTTTTTCACGTCTTCTGCACGAATGTGTTCTGCTGTAACATTTTTCAGCCCTAATTGTTCTATCAATTCATTGACTACTTTAATTTTTTTACCTCTAGCATCAATTAAATGAAATTTACAATGAGGCATAACAATGGCCAGAGGAAGCCCTGGAATACCTCCTCCGGTTCCCACATCTAAAAAACTTGTTCCTTCAACAAAAGTCCCGGTTCTATAAATGCTTAACGAATGAAGTATGTGGCGTTCGAAGAGAAAATCAATATCCTTTCTGGATATAACATTTATCTGATTATTCCACTCCCTATACATATTACCCATTTTCTCAAATTGAGCAATTTGGTCTTTAGATAAATTTGGGAAATACTTTAATAAAAGATTAGCATCGTCTGATAATGCCATGAATTAATTAGATTTTGCCGTGCAAGTTACGCATTAAGTTCTGGAGAAATTCACGCGCTCTAAACAACTGAGCTTTAACTGTGCCTAATGGAATATCTAATTGATCTGAAATTTCCTCATAAGAAAACTCATTAAAATACCTTAATTCAATCAGTTCTCTATACCTAGGTTTTAACTTTTGAACGACCTCTCTCATCATTAAAACCTTTTGTTTTTCAATGATTTTTTCTTCTGGATCAAGAGTTTCTGCCTTCAGGTCCATAGTGATTACACCACCCTCGTCATTCTCTACGGTGCGATCTATCGAAAGCATTATTTGCTTCTTCTTACGAATAAAGTCAATACAATTATTTGAAGCAATTTTAAACAACCAAGTACTAAACGCATAATCCGGTGTATACTGGTGTAGTTTTTTAAATGCTTTTCCAAAAGCTTCTATTGTAAGATCCTCAGCATCATCTCTATTGTTAACCATTTTCAAAAGCATGAAAAATATCGAATCACGATACCTATCCATCAATTCGGCATAGGCTTTTTGATCCTGATTTTCGACTGCAGCACATACCAATTTATAGTCATTATATGCCTTCTCAGACAACTTAAGTTTTAAATCAACCATTTGTTTCGGTTAGAATATGATGCTATTAGAGTTAGTACCGGTGTAAATAATGCTAATACTAGGTCGTATACAGACGAATTTAGCAATAAATCACTCTCACCCAAATTCTTTGCGCATTTTTTAAACACAACGAATTGTAGACAACCCCTTGCCACAAAGAGCAAAAGAACTGATTTCCAGTAGTCATCAGTTAATAATAACATTAAAATCAAGGAAAGAAAAAGAAAGGTGCTTCCTCCTAATAAACCAAGCACCAATTTAAATTTCGTTTTATAATACTGGCCAGTAGAGTAATGACGCAGTTTTTGAGAAGTATATTTTGCTAATGTCTGTTGAGGCTTCGATAACATCCAACTGTTCTGCCTCATCTCTACTTTTACGTTTTTACTCGTAGCCATTTCATTTATTAGTAAATCGTCATCGCCAGATTGCACATTTCTATAACGATCCAATGCATTGCTATTCTCAAACATCAATTTCCGATAAGCTAAGTTTCGCCCAACTCCCATATACGGAAGGCCAATTATCGACATTGAAAAATATTGTACAGCAGTATAAAATGTTTCGTATCTAATAAGGGAGTTCAAAAATCCCTTTTCTTTAAAATAAGGGCTATATCCAAGAACAACATCAGTATCGTTATCAAAATTACTTACCATACTTGTCACCCACTGATTTGTTGTGGCAACACAATCGGCATCTGTAAGTAACAAGATGTCGTTTTTTGCCACCCTCACTCCTTTCATTAGGGCCCCTTTCTTACCCATGTAATCCAAGTTTGAATCCCCACGAAGAACTATACTCACATTTTTGTGCTCACTCGATAATTCCTGTAAATATCCCCATGTACCATCTTCCGAATTATCATCCACAATTACTATTTCAAAATCGAAGTAATCTTGACTAAGTATTGAAGGCATATTAGCTTTCAAATTCTTTAATTCATTTTTGGCACATATAATAATAGAAACAGGATCAGAAAAACCCCCTTCTTCTCTCTTCTTATAAGAAGAGACTTTCAAGAATACTATCAAGTAAAAGAATACTTGAATAATAAACGCGACTAACAATATGTTAAAGAGTACTATAATGGCTTGTTTACTTTACTAATTCAAATTTACTCGCTTAGAACTTCTTATCGAATAAGAATAACTAATTTTGGTCTTCAAAATTAAGAACTATTGAAATTTACAATAACCCATTTTGATGATAAATCAAACGCAAGATCAGGTAAAATAGTTACCGATCATGGAAGTATTTCTACACCTTTTTTTATGCCGGTCGGAACACTCGGTGGTGTAAAGGGAATTCATCATCACGAAATATCAGAAGATATTAAAGCTGAGATAATGCTCAGCAATACCTATCACCTATTCTTACGTCCTGGATTAGAGGTGATTGAAAAAGCAGGAGGACTTCATAAGTTTATTAATTGGGATAAACCAATGCTAACAGATAGTGGCGGATACCAAGTATATTCTTTGGCCGAAAGAAGAAAAATTACGCCAGAAGGTGTAAAGTTTTCTTCTCATATTGATGGTTCAAAACATTTATTTACTCCGGAAAACGTAATGGACATCCAACGAACTATCGGTGCAGACTTTATTATGGCATTCGATGAGTGTACTCCATATCCATGCGAATATGAATATGCTAAGAATTCCATGCATATGACCCACGACTGGCTTAAGCGTTGTATCACACAATTTAACAACACGGAAAATAAATACGGTTACAACCAAACCTTACTCCCAATTGTACAAGGAAGCACGTACGAAGACTTAAGAAAAATGTCTGCTGAAGCGATTGCAGAAACCGACATGCCTGGTAATGCAATTGGAGGGCTCTCTGTAGGTGAACCTGCGGAGGAAATGTATAGAATGACAGACATTGTTACAAGTGTACTTCCAAAAGACAAGCCTCGATATTTAATGGGTGTTGGT
>JABSPR010000443.1 GCA_013214975.1 Flavobacteriales bacterium | reverse complement strand
CCCTAATAGCACTTAATCCTGTTATATTAATACTTGTTCTGTACAAGCTGGCTAAAGCAAACCTAGATTTTAAAAAAGAGAACAAATTTTATATTCAAATCTTCGCAGGATTCATCGCGTTTTTCTTTCTGTACTCTTTCCGATCAAGAATAGAGGCTCATTGGGTTGCTTTCGCTTTCATACCAATGACAATCCTTGTTTTTAAATTAATCTCTGATCAACCAAAGTCAACTACCGCTTATAAGTATATAGCAATATGTAGTATACTATTTATTCTTAGTATACGAACTGTAATTTCTCTGGAGCTACCTTTTAAGACTGAATTTCATAAAAGGGGTAAGGATTATTACATGGCAATACATAAACTTGCGAAAGGAAAAAAAGTGGTTTTCGTAAACTCATATCAAAAAGCTTCTAAATATAATTTCTACACTGGTATAGAATCCTTTTCTGATAACAATGTTTCGTACCGTAAAAACCAATACGATATTTTAGATAGAGAAGACACATTCCATAATGAGACGGTTTTGTTTATGAGTAATTGGTCCTCCTCGCATTTCGATACGCTAAGACTAGAATCAGGAGAACTTCTTCGTTACACTACAGTTGAAAAATATCAAGTATTTAATAAGTTAAAAGCAACTATAAAGGAGACCGATATCTCAACTTTAAATATTGGTGAATCAAGTTTGGGTAAAATTGAAATACTAAACCCATATGCCTACCCAATTGATTTAAACAGAATAGGCATGCCCTATCACATATCTCTTTCATTAGAGCAAAAAGATGTGAAGGAGAAAACTATCGTACGAGTCAATCTCGATAAGAAAATTGTTCTAGAACCAAACTCAACCAACCAACTCAATATCTCCTGGGAAACGCCAACTATTAATCCAGGCACATACAAACTTCAAATAGTAATACAGTCGGGCTATCTATTCCCAAAGGTTATCAGCAAAAAGTACGACGTAGTAATAAGTTAATATGCAGTGGTTTATCCATAAGACACCACCGCCTATCGATATTTCGCAAGGTAATCAAGTCCTAACTAAGTGACATTAATGCAGTTCGTCGAAATATCTCGGCAGAAATTTAATCTAACCGTATAAGGGGTCATGGAATTAATTAATGATCATTTTATAACGCTATAGATTATGGGAAAACCTTCAAAGAAATTGAATTTACTACTAGTAGAAGACAACGCTTTTGTTTCCTTTATTTTGGAAAACAAGGTAAGAAATACAATGGATATAAATGTTTTTCAATTTTCTAGTGTTAAGGCTTGTATTACCAATCTGAGAAAATCACCAGACATAGACATTCTAGTTATCGATTACCATCTAGGTGATGGAACAGCCATTGATATATTGAAAAGATTAAAAATTGGTAGTTGTAGAACTATCGTCATGACCGGACACCCTGAGCCAGAAATGGAAGCGGAACTTGCGAAATTTAATGTTAAAGACTTTATTATCAAGCGCCCTAATACCGGAGCCGATTTGGTGGAAGCATTACAATTCAACGTTAGAAAAATCAAAAAGGAAAGAAATTCGCAACCCTTAAGTAAGAAGTTTCTAGAAAACTGGTGGCCGATCCCAGAGAATTGGCATTCTGCGAAACCAGCTAATTAGGTTTAGTATCCCATTATTATTATTAAGGAACAGACACAATATATTGCCCTATTCCTTTATTACTTTCGACCAAAAGGACTTCTCTTTAAAAATTATTTCGACAAGATAAGTTCCTGAAGGGCCGTCTATATTTAGTTCCAAAATTCTATCATTTACAAATTCATTTGTAGAAATTACCGATCCATTTATAGAGTAGGTTTTTACCATTACGTTCGAATAAAAATCATCCAATTCAATTTTATACGGTCCGTTTGTAGGAATAGGATAAGCCTTAATATTTTTTTTTTCAACTCTTTCTACAACACCTACTGTCGACAAGTCTACTTTCCAAACAAAGACATCCCCTGCCCCATTAGATGTATTGTCAAATTCTGAAAAGCTCACATCGTTTCGATAAACTCCTGTTAAAATTGCATAATCAGAATTATCAACTATTATATCTTTTCCTTCATCCATTGAGCTTCCTCCTGCCGATAAGCCCCAAACAAAACCTCCGTCTGTACTTAACTTCTGAATAAAAACATCTTTGTTGCCATTTGATGTATCCAAGAAAACACCATCGCTCGGATCAAAATCCATGATTTCCATATAGTAGCCAGTAGAGAATATATTACCGTTAAGATCGGAAGCTATAGAATTTCCATGGTCTGTTCCCGTACCTCCAATGGAATTTGCCCAAATTAAATTTCCATCCGAATCCATTTTCATCACCAAAATATCTGCTCCGCCATTAGAGGTCAATAAAAGCTCATTCACCCCTGGATCGAAATCCATTGTTCCAAAAAAGAAACCAGTTGAAATTAGATCTCCAGAATTATCAATACTAATAGACAGTATACAATCATCGCCAATATCCCCAAAAGAAGTCATCCATTCCACATCACCATTCACATCAAATTTTTCTACGAAAAAATCATAGTCACCATTCGAAGTATATTCGTCCACACCTATTGTCGGATCAAAATCTGCAGTGGCTTCGTAATATCCAGCAACATATGTATTACCTGCTCCATCTGTAGTTGACGACCTGGATGCATCCCATAAACTTCCTCCAACAGATTTAGCCCATTGAAACTCGCCTTGCGTATCTAATTTGAGCAGAAAAACATCCGTTTCACCCGAAGACTCAATATCATACACATCAGGTCCGGGGTCAAAATCAACGATATCAGAGTACAGTCCGCTTACATAAACATTATCGGCATCGTCGCTAGAAACCTCAACAGATTCATCTAAGCCAACTCCTCCAAATGTTTTTAACCAAATAAAATCTCCTGTATGATCAAGTTTCAAGACGAATATATCATTGCTCCCTATTGAATTTCGTATAGCAGATGCCTCCACTGAATCAATACTAATTTCATCTTTAAAGTATCCCGTTATCAATATTTTCCCAAATACATTCACATGAATAGAAGTTCCATAAATCTTAGATAATCCAGAGATGGATTTGGCCCAAACAAACTCTCCATGATCATCTATCTTGCTAATAAAGCAATCAAAATTGCCAGAAGAAGTTAACTCAAAAGTGGCAGAACTCGGATCAAAATCTACAGTTTCCTGAAAACCGCCTGTTGTATAAACACTTCCACTAACATCTACAGCAACAGATTCTGAATTATCGTTTGAGGCGCCTCCAAATGGCTCCAACCAATCGAAATTATTGCTATGTCCATTAAAGCTGATTACCAATAAAGAAGTTATTATTGCTGATATGAGTTTAATTTTCATGCCTAAATATTTTTATTTCTATTGCTTTTTATCTACAAAATTGCTCGAGTAATTACCCCTAATAGTTCGTTGACCCTAAAAGACATACCCCGTTATCATTTGCAAACAGGATTAATCCGAATACCAAAACGCTCCTCTATTTCATCAATTACGTATTTTGCTCTCTCCTTTACAAAAGATTTCATCTTGTTATTCCTTTCATAATAGAGCTCAACTGTTTCAGGTAAATGCCATCGATCAACTTGTCTTTTAATATCGCCTTCGTACAATGCCTCGTATTTCTCGATGATAGCAACCAGTCTTTTCGGACATAGCACCGTAGACATTATTTCTTCGGATCGTCTAACAAACTTATTTTTGAACTCTTCATTGGCTATCAATTTCCGAAATAACAGCGTAGACTCCTGTCTTGACCTAGAGCTTCCCTCGTCAATATCCATCAACTTCTTCAGCATCATATGATTTTTTTTTGTCATTATAGCATCCATATCGACAATTAACCATCTCCATTTATTACACTTCTTCGATCCCTTCCACCTCTCGTTATTATTACCCGGCCAATCAACATTAGCCATATAATTTTCCATCACAACATAATCGATATAATTGTCTATATCCATTTGCTCACTCACAAAATGATAATTATCCAACGTTGTTAGATCATTACTATCAACAAAATCATACAATTCTTTAAAATTATCACTTTCACCATAATTTGAATTATAGGCTGCGGTAGCATACTGCAAACTATCCTTATCTATATCAAAATAATCGTTAAAGAAATACCGATCCATTTTTTCGCATAAATCTAGAATACCCCAGTATTCCCCGTTCAGATAGAGGTTTACAGGGGAGCTCTTGGCATATTCAAAATCCATGTCTTTAAATATTTCTGGTATCAATTGATCGGCAAATATTCTTTTATTCCAAGTAGAATATGGGGTTCGGAGTAAAAGGCGCTTGTAACTATTTAAGCCTCCGTTGCCAAAGGGATTGAATTTCATCTTGCTCTTGCCATATTTTTTTCGGGAATAAAAGCGCAAGGATTTAGACGGACTTTCGGGACTACACCTTCCATGAATCCGAACTCCTACTTTTTGATCTAAAAGTACTTTCTGGTCTTTATCTAAATACTCCAAGTTGGAAGCACGCTCCCATTCAATTCCTTTTTCAAAAAAATTACCACTGTATTTCCTTTGGGGATTGTAGTGCGATCCAAGTACATATATACCAGTATCATTATCATACCATCCATCTTCATTGATAGTTAAATATATCTCTGGCAGGCTTATATCTAATTCGTCGACAAAGTAAGTTTTGGCAACTTCCTTCTTAACTGCTTTACCATCTTTAAATATTTGTGCTCTAACAACCATCCCCTTTAACATGTCTTTCTTGGGCTGTAGCCACATGTTATAAAAAGGTTTTTCTTTAAGTATAGTAGTAGGAATAAAAGTTAAATCATGCTCTTCGAGATACATTTTCGCAACTCGGATAGGTTCCTTGTATTTAAAAGAGGATTTACTCTGCGGATTTGGGACAGACCCATCAAGAGAATAATATATATTCGATTCTACATCCTTACATGTTATAACCAAATCAAATTCCTGAGGGTAATGTCCAGAGCTATGAGAAAAAACAATTCGATAGTTTTCACCCTTCTTATTTTCTCTGTTCTTTGATTCCTCATTTGAACAAGAAATATTCATCAGTATAAAAACACCAAGAAAAAAAAATGATTGCGAATAGAACAAGAGCTATACTTTTAAATAGAGTAAAGAATAAATTTACCAAATAATCTTTTCTTTACGACTTACTAATTCTTCTATTAGCCACACGTAGTAAATAGGGTGCAAGATTAGAATTTTATAGAAATCGAAATTAATATTCAAGAATAATATATGGGCTCAAATCCGTTAAACTTAGCTCTCTTTAGTTTTGCAACCTGGTGCCTCTTCGATTATGATAAAACTCAGATGGCAATTGCCTTAGGTATAATACATTAATCCATTATGCCATCTCATATGATCGTATTATGTGGTTGATCTCCTCATAAAGCTTGTCGATTATTCTACTAATAGCTACTAGGTATATTCGTATATCCTTAAACAACAGAAACCTAAGTCTTACTCTCCCGTAAATACCTTACCTACTTAGATATAGAGCGCTTGAGTTTAAAGACTTACATTCGAAGGAAGCAGATAAACCAGCAACGTACAAAGCATCCAAACAGCTTAACGTTCTACTAGTAGACGACAAAGAAGTTAGCCTCATCGTTTGCACAGCTATTCTTCAGAATTTGAATTGCATGGTAACTACGGCATTAGATGGTTTCGACGCAATTGAAAAATATAAAAAGAAAGAATACGATATCATTCTAATGGATATTCAGATGCCCAACATGGATGGTATAACGGCTTGTAATAAAATCAAAGAATTGGATTCCGACACTCCTCCAATCGTAGCATTAACGGCAAATGCAATGAGTGGAGATAAAGAAAAATACATCAATGCAGGGCTAGATGACTACTTGGCTAAACCAATTACTTACGAAAGTTTACAAGCAATATTTCATAAATGGATTCAAATACCTCTAATCGGAATGGTAACAGAATCGGCTATTGAAACGAAAGTAGAAATCCCTAAAACACTGGAAATAAAAAGCGAAGTTGAACCAAGCAATGAGCTTGTTGATGTAAAAGATCCAGATATGCTGCTAGACTGGGACAAACTAGGAGAGATTGAGAAACTAATGAAATACAAACCCGAAAAACTACAACGACTTGCAGGCAAAACGATTGTTAATATTGAAGAATACGTCCCTAAAATTACACAAACTTTTAGCGACGACGATTTAGAAAACTGCAAGACACACACGCTTAAAGGTGTAGCCCTTGTTTTTGGTGCACAGATGCTTGGATAATCACTTCTGCAATTAGAGGTTAATATTGAAACGGAAGAGCCTAAAGAAGAAATAGAAAAATCGTTTAACGAAATTATTTCTCTCGCAGATAAAACCATTAAGATTATTCAAGACAGGTATCGACTTAAAGAGGCCCTGGATTCTAAGGTAGAAATAATTAAAACCTACCTCAACTAACATAAATACAGAAGTTTAATTAAATTCGCCCCGTGCCGCTGAAATTATTTCAAAGCGGATATCATATATTAATGATACGTTGCCCCCAAGATCAAGCTATCTCACAAATCATCATATCGTTCTCAAAAATTTATTGGGAGTGATATTTCTATGCATTCTTTTTTCCAAAACATCCTCAGGTCAAGCCGTTTTCACAAGTATATCTAACGGAAACTGGTCTGATAATTCATCCACTTGGATGCTTTCTTCAGGAAATGATGAAGATGGTACTCCAGATATAAATGACAGCGTAACAATTTCGGCGAACGATACGATATCTCTAGAAAATGGAAGTTGTGAGAACCTCACCGTAAATGGGTTTCTTTCTACATATAATTCAAACACACTAAATATTAACCAAAATTTAATTATAAACGGGGCAGGCAAAATAGACCGGCAAAATGGAAGCTCAGGTACGGCAACAATTAATGTATCCGGAACTTTCACAACAACTGGTTCTGATACAACTAAACTAGGTAGGATAAATCTTAACGTGACGGGTAATAGTTTCGTTCAAAACATACTCTGCCTTTCTAGTGGTGGTGGAACAAAAAGCCTTAACGGTAATTTAACGGTAAACTCATCATCCGAAATACTGGGCAAATCCAGTACTACTCTAACTGTAGGATCAAACTGTATCCTTAGTGGAAGCCTAACTCAATCATCCGACATAGCAACCTTGCTTATTAACGGTGATTTAATAATCAATGAAAGCTCTTTTCCTGACATTGGAAAATTTCATTTAACCGTTTTAGGGCAAACATTGATAAACGGAACGTTATCGTTCTCAAGCACCGAAGGCAGCAAAAGCTTAAACGATATTATCCTATCCTCCACCGGGATTTGGAAAAACAATAATGTAAATGAAGACTTTACTATAACCGGATCGATAAACAATAATGGAGGAATCTGGCTAGCCTGTTCAGGAATAAATTGTGATTACACTCTTACCGGAATTGGCAAAACATTAGAAGGAGGTCCAATAGAATTTGTGCATTTTATTTGCAACGGGACAATTACAAATAACGCCAATCTTACCATTAGCCAAAAGCTTACAGGTAGCGGAACATTTATAAATGGAGCTAATGACACATTGAACTATAAAGGCTCAACAATCACTGTAAACAACCTGGACGCATCCACTCCTGGCAACACCGTAGATATTGAATATACATCAAATTCAGATATTCCAATTCCTAATTTAAGCACGTATCACCATCTAATAATTAGCGGCACTGGCGACAAAACAATGATTGGAAATCTGATAATTAACGGCGATCTTAATATTAACGTTGGAAGTTTAGATACGGATGAGTATCAAATTATTGGAAATGCCACTGGCAAATTAAGCCTCGCTGCAAACGTTGATTTAAATTTAGGAAAAACCGATGGATCAACTATGGTAAGCTTCCCAACAGGATATACTAGCGCAAACATAATTATAGATTCTACAAGTACAATTAGGTACCAAGCAAATACCAGCCAAAGCATCTCCATCTTACCAACATATGGAAATCTAATTTTAAGTACAGGAGCAACTGCTTCTACCAAATCCATTTCGGGAACTCTCAATATATTAACGGACCTTCAAATTAATTCAGAAGTTACCTTCAACCAAGACAACAATAATGTTAACGTTGCTAGAGACATCGTAAACAGCGGAGAAATCTTTATTACCACAGGCGCTCTCGACGTTAACAGAGATTATAAAGGAATTGGGAATTTATCATTTACCGGAGCGGGCAATATGAATATTGCTGACGACTGGACAAATTCTGGAATATTCTCCTCTGGTACCAGTACAGTGACGTACAACGGTAGTGTTGACCAAACCATAGCCGCTGCCTCCTATTACAACTTGATTGGAGATAACTATTATCCCACATCAAATCTCGAACTCAGTGCAGGAATGACAACCGTAAATGGAGACCTCACAATTACAGGAGGAAGATTAAGAGCAGGAAGTTCCCCAGACTCACTTACTGTTATTGGGACTACCAGAATTAACTCAAACGGAGAAATGAGATTCTCTAATTCATCTGGAGTATACATGCTAGGCTCCACCATACTTACCGGTGGAACGATTGGTGGAGGTGCATCTGGAGAATTTAACTGTACAAGCCTTCTAATTTCTTCTGGTACCTCAGGAGTAATCGATCGAGTAAAACTAAATAACACTGGAACAACAACTGTTAATGGCTCCCTTGACTGGAGCTCTACAAGCGGCACCAAAATACTTAATGATATTATTATTTCAAGTTCAGGATCATGGACTAGTAGCGCTGGAGAGAGCTTTTCAATCGGTGGAAGTTTTACTCTACACAATGGACTATTTACCACAGGAACAGGAGATTACACCTTTACAGGTTCCAATAAAACAATTAACAGTTCCAGTGGAAGTCTAACTTTTGGAGACAAGATGATATTTGATGGCAGCTATACAAATAACGTTACAACCCTAACTATAAATGGCGATCTAAATGGGTCAGGAATATTCGCAAACGCATCTAACAAAACAATTCGAATCGGAGACGACGTAGCTCCTACCCTAACCTTTAATGCCACGGCCATAGCCAATACGGTCGAATACAATGGAACAACAGACCAATCGGCTGGCGAAGGCAATTTCTATAACCTCGT
>JABSPR010000442.1 GCA_013214975.1 Flavobacteriales bacterium | reverse complement strand
AATTTAAACTTGGAGTATCGGACAAATTCGCGCATGCTCCTTTAAGATTATCTGCTGTTTATAGTAATCTGTTTAGAAAAGCTTCTTTTGTAGACGTTAATGATACCTTGTTAGATGTAGACCCATTTACTGGAGAAGACATACAAGGGGGCGATAACGCATTTGATAAATTCAAATCGCATTCGGATAATTTTTTAAAACATATATCTATTGGCTCTGAATTGTTGTTTTCCGATAATTTTCATTTAAGACTAGGCTGGAATTATAAAGCACGCAAGGAAATGATAATAGATACGAGACCTGGATTGGTAGGGTTTTCGTTTGGTGTTGGTGTAAATGTTAAGAAGTTTAGTCTAAACTATAGTATTACTTCTAGCCAGAAAGGAGGACCTTCAAATCAAATAAATATAGTAGCACATTTATCTCAGTTTAAAAAGAAAACTGTAATTGGTCCCAAAGAAGATAGCTAAATGAGAAAAATTTCAATTTCTATTGATGGTCATTCCTCGTGTGGGAAAAGTACTCTTGCTAAGCAGTTGGCAAATGAGTTTGGTTACTTTCATGTTGATACCGGTGCTATGTATAGAGCAGTAGCTCTTTTTTGTATTCAAAACGAGATTGTTCAAGATTGGGATCTAGACGTAGATAAGTTAGAAGCGGAGATTAGTAAGATAGACTTAAGCTATAATGTTGATAAAAACGGAAAGGCTGAAACAATATTAAATGGAATCTCGGTTGAAACTCAAATTAGAAGGCCTGAAGTTTCAAATGCAGTAAGTATTATAAGTAAAGAGAAAATAGTAAGGGTAAAGCTTGTTCAGATTCAGCAAGCTCTGGCTAAGGAAAAAGGTGTTGTAATGGATGGTAGGGATATCGGGACTGTCGTAATTCCTGATGCTGAATTAAAAATATTTCTTACTGCAAATGTCAATGTTAGAGCCGAAAGGCGATTACTGGAACTTCATAAGTCTGGCGTAGAGATTGGAATTGAAGAAGTACTCGAAAACTTAGAACAGAGAGACTTGATTGATTCTACCAGAAAAATTAGTCCATTAAAAAAAGCAGACGATGCTGTCTTGATTGATAATTCTTTTATATCAAGAGAAGAACAATTGTCTCAAGCGGTAGCCTTAGCTAAGAAGGCAATTGCTGCCGGATAGTTTTCATTACATCATCAAGAGACTTTGAGTCATTAAAAAAGGATAAAACTTTCAGTAAAACTCGTTCTATTGTTGCATCTGGGCAAGAAGCTCCACTCGTAAGGATTATTGTCAGTGGTGATTTGGTTGGCAAATAGTCCTTGGTTTGAACTTTCACTTCATTCCTCCAATCAAAATGATTTAAAGTGTCGTTGCTTTCAATTTCGCTTTCTGAAGAAATAAAATAGGTGGGTAATTTATTTTCGCAAAGTTCTACTAGGTGGGATGTATTAGAGCTATTGTAGCCACCTACAACTATTGCCATATCAGCATGTTTCTCTAATAGAGAATATGTTGCCTCTTGATTGTCGTTTGTTGCATAACATAAAGTGTCTCGAGTGTCAGCAAAGTGACTCTTATCTTCATTCTGGCCATGCTTTTTGTTTAAGGCATCTTTCAATGTGTTGGCAATGTTTTGCGTTTCCTGTGCTAGCATCGTAGTCTGATTAATTACGCCAACCTTTTGAAGGTTCTTAGAGACGTCAAAACCTTCTGTGTGTCTCCCCTCAAATGCTGTGTAAAAATCTTCTTCCGGTACATCACCTAAGATAATATCTGCAAGCAACATCGCCTCTTGTAAATCTTTTACTATTAAGGATGGTGCATTTAACCTGCTTCTTGAAAAAGTGGCTTTGGTTTCTTCGTGATTATGTTTGCCATGAATGATAATTGTGTAATTATCTGTTCCGAGTTTTTGAGACTTTTTCCAAACACGTTCTACAAAAGGGCAAGTAGTATCGTACTTGTATACTTCTAGGCCAATATTCGCTAGTTTTTCTTCTGTATCGAGCGTTGTGCCAAAAGCTGGAATAATTACGATGTTGTCTTTTTCTATTTGTTCCCAAGGTGTGATTTGGTTCCCCGACGTATCTTGTATGAAAGTAATGCCTCTACTTACGAGGTCTGCATTTACCTCGGGGTTGTGAATCATCTGACTTAACAAGTAGATCTTCTTAGTAGGGTTCTCTTCAATTGCTCTATATGAAATTTCAATTGCGTTCTCTACACCATAGCAAAACCCAAAGTGTCTTGCAATTAAAAATCGGACCGGTCCAAAATCGAGTAGAGAAGGGGAGAAGTCTTTTTTTCTTGGGTCTAATTCTTTTCGTAATTCCTTAAGCTCTGTAATAAATGAGCTTTTGTAAAAGTTAGGAATGTTGAATTTTTTCAAGGCTTCTTGATAGTTAAAATTGAAGATGTAAAGTTAGTTATTTTTGCAGTACGATTATTCAGTGTTTTCAGGTGCTATATCATGTTGTTTGTATAGATAAAAGTGGTAAGTTTGCACGCTATTTGGGTTGGAAAGACTGGCCTAGATTATTAACAACGGATTAATAGTTCGGAGGTACCGAGAAATAAAGAAATAACATGTCAGGTAAAGAAAAAGAAGAAAACGCTGAGTTTCAAGCAGAAACTACAACAGTTGAAGAAGTGAAAGCGGCAGTGTCAGCTGAGAAAGTTGCAAGTTCTGTAGAAAGCCTAGAAGATCAATTGAAAAACTTCAATTGGGATATGGTTGGAAAAGATGTAGTAGAATTAGAAGCATATACTACTGAAGAAAGAGCTGCATTAGAAGAAGAGTACGAGGGGAGTTTAACTTCAATCGAAGAAAAAGAAATACTAGACGGTAAAATCGTTCTTATTACAAATAAAGAAGTTGTAATAAATATAGGATACAAGTCGGATGGAATTATTCCTCTTACTGAGTTCAGATATAATCCGGAATTAAAAGCAGGTGACATTGTTGAAGTGTACATCGAAAACAGAGAAGATAAACTGGGTCAGTTAATCTTATCGCACAAAAAAGCTAGAACATTAAAAGCTTGGAGAAAACTTAACGAAGTATTAGAAACAGGTGAGATAATCACTGGACATGTTAAGTGTAGAACAAAAGGTGGACTTATCGTTGATGCATTCGGTATCGAGTCTTTCTTACCAGGATCACAAATTGATGTTAAACCAATTAGAGATTACGATGACTATGTTGGAAGAGACATGGAATTTAAAGTTGTTAAAATCAACCAAGAGTATAGAAATATTGTTGTTTCGCACAAAGCGCTTATTCAAGCTGAGTTAGAGAAACAAAAACTTGTAATAATGTCTAACCTTGAAAAAGGTCAGGTGTTAGAAGGAACAGTTAAGAACATTACTTCATATGGTGTCTTTATCGATTTAGGTGGTGTTGACGGTTTGGTTCACATTACAGATCTTTCTTGGGGACGTGTTAATCACCCAGAAGAGCTTGTTGAACTAGATCAAAAAGTAAATGTTGTAATTCTTGATTTTGATGATAAGAAGAAAAGAATTGCATTGGGAATGAAGCAACTTTCTGCTCATCCTTGGGATGCTCTTGATACGAAAATCAAAGTTGGAGATACGGTTAAAGGTAAAGTAGTTGTACTTGCTGATTACGGTGCTTTCTTAGAAGTTGCTCCTGGTGTTGAAGGATTGATCCACGTCTCTGAAATGTCTTGGTCACATCACTTAAGTGCAGCAAAAGACTTCTTTAAAATAGGAGATATCGTAGATGCTCAAGTTTTGACTCTTGATAGAGACGAAAGAAAAATGTCTTTAGGAACTAAGCAATTGGCTCCAGATCCATGGAAAGAAATCGAAAAGAAATATACAATCGATTCAGAGCACACAGTAACAGTTAGAAACTTTACGAATTTTGGAATCTTTGTTGAATTGGAAGAAGGAATTGATGGGTTAGTTCATATCTCTGACTTATCTTGGACTAAGAAAATCAAGCATCCATCTGAATTCATCGCTGTTGGTGAGCAATTGAAAGTTAAAGTACTTGAAGTTGATTCTGAAAACAGAAGATTGAGTTTAGGGCATAAACAATTGGAAACTAATCCTTGGGATGCTTATGAAGATATCTTCAAAGAAGGAAGCATTCACACAGGTAAAGTTGTTGAGGTTCTTGAAAAAGGAGCTAGAATGTTACTACAAGAAGATGTTGAAGCATTTATTCCTACGAAACACTTACTTAAAGAAGACGGATCAGTTGTTAAACTTGGAGAGTCTATTGCAGTTAGAATTCTAGAGTTCTCTAAAGACTCTAAGAAGATTATAGCTTCGCATAGTAGATCTTACTCTGATGATGTAGAAGATGTGAAAGCCAAAGGCTCTACTCCGAGATCTGATTCTAAAGGTAAGGTGAAAGGGAAATCTTCTTCGAAAGATTTTCAAGATTTAAGAAAAGGACTAGAGAAAACAACTCTAGGAGACTTGGAAGCTTTATCGAGTTTGAAAGAAGGACTTGAAAAAGCCGAGCGAGGCGAAAAAGACGCTGATGCTTAATTATTGTTTTAAAAAAGTCCCGTTATCGGGACTTTTTTTTGACCTATTAATTATGGAATGTAAATAATAGATACAGATTGCAAAAGAATAGAAGAACCATATTAAACAATAAACAGGTTGCCCTAACCATCGATAGGTTATGTCAACAGTTAATTGAAAATCATGGGGACTTTAAGGAATCTGTAATAATTGGCTTGCAACCCCGAGGTGTATATTTAGCTGAAAAAGTTCATGAGCAATTGCAAAGAATTCTGAATACAAAGATTGAGTTCGGTTATTTGGATGTGACTTTTTATCGGGATGATTTTAGAAGAAGAAAAAACCCGATCTCTGCAGGTACTACGGAGATTGATTTTGTAATTGAGGATAAAAGGGTTGTTCTGATTGATGATGTTTTATTTACTGGACGAACGATACGGTCTGGCTTGGACGCCTTGATGGCATTCGGACGTCCTTCCGCTGTAGAGCTGCTTGTGCTGATCGATAGAAGGTTTAAGAGGCAGTTGCCAATCGAACCTATGTATGTGGGTAAGCATGTTGACTCAATACGAATGGAAAAAGTTGAAGTTGCATGGAAAGGTTTAGAGAAGGAAACTAAAGTTGTGTTATTTACACCTGAATCAGATGAGTAGTTTATCGACAGATCATTTATTAGGAATTAAGCAGATTTCGGAACAGGATATTAATCTGATTTTTGAAACAGCAAGCAATTTTAAAAAGGTAATTAATCGGCCGATAAAAAAGGTGCCTTCTTTAAGGGACATGACGATTGCCAATTTGTTCTTCGAAAATTCAACGAGAACAAAATTATCGTTTGAGTTGGCAGAGAAAAGACTGAGTGCTGATATTGTTAATTTTTCATCAGGATCTTCTTCGGTAAACAAAGGTGAAACCCTTGTGGATACTGTAAAGAATATTTTGGCCATGAAGGTTAATATGGTTGTGATTCGACATCCTAACCCTGGTGCTGCAATATATCTATCGAAGAATATTGATGCCAAGATTATTAACGCAGGAGATGGAACTCATGAGCACCCAACACAGGCATTATTAGACGCATACACTATTATGGAAACGTGTGGAGAGGTGAGGGGAAAGAAAATCTTGATACTTGGAGATATACTGCACTCTCGTGTAGCTATTTCTAATATACTTTGTTTAAAGAAGCTAGGAGCAGAAGTGATGGTTTGTGGTCCGGCTACTCTAATACCAAGGCATATTGAGTCTTTAGGGGTGAAGGTGGAACTGGACTTAAGAAAGGCGTTAAATTGGTGTGATATTGTAAATACGCTTCGAATTCAATTAGAAAGACAGGATATTAAATATTTTCCTTCTACCAGAGAATACGTGATGCAATATGGATTGAATAAGGAGATTTTGAATAGCTTGGATAAAGAGATTATTGTATTGCATCCTGGGCCAATAAATAGGGGAGTAGAGATTACAAGCGATGTAGCTGATTCTAAGCAGGCTGTCATTCTCGATCAAGTGGAGAATGGTGTTGCAGTTCGAATGGCAATCCTTTATTTGCTGGCACAAGAAATTTAAATAACACCTAATATATTTCATATCAAATTGTTGACTGCATTACAATTTTTCTATATTTGTTTAATAACAAACTCAACGTATGAATTATTCAGTAGATAAAAAAGAGAGGTACACATTGATAAGTGTAGAGGCAGATAAATTAACAGCGTTAATTTCACCAGAATTAAAATCGGAGTTTGTAGTTTTAAACGCAGATGGTGTTGGAAGTCTAGTACTTGATTTAACTAAAGTTATGTATTGTGACTCTTCTGGGTTGAGTGCAATTTTAATTGGAAATAGATTATGTAAAGAGGCAGGCGGCTCTTTCGTTTTAGCTGGATTAAATCCTTCGGTTGAAAAGCTTATTGCAATTTCTCAATTAGAATCGGTTTTAAGTATTGTTCCAACTGTAAATGAAGCTGAAGATCTTCTATTTATGGAAGAGGTAGAAAGAAAGGTAGAAGAAGAATAGTATTTAATGATTCATGTCATTTTCTGTGACAATATTAGGTTGTAGTTCAGCTACACCTACTTCAAGAAGAAATCAAAGTTCTCAAGTAGTTGAGGTTTCAGGTAGTCTCTTTCTTATAGATTGTGGAGAGGGCACGCAAATGCAACTTCGTAGATATCGAATTAGATTTCAAAAAATTCATCATATTTTCATATCCCATCTTCATGGCGACCATTACTTGGGCCTTATGGGATTACTTCTAACAATGCATTTGTTTGGAAAAACATCCATTGTTAAGATATTTGGTCCGGCAAACTTAAAACCAATAATTTTAGAACAATTGAAATATACAGACTCATATATAAATTATGAGCTTGTTTTTATAGAAGTTGGTTATAACGAAAAGGAATTGATATTTGAGAATGATAAAGTTGAAGTTTATTCTTTCCCATTAGATCATGGGATTTCTTGTACTGGTTATCTTTTTAAGGAAAAAGAACAAGAGAGACGATTAAATAAGGAAAAGGCTGCAAAGTTTAATTTGTCTATAGAGGATATTGTAAATGTAAAAAGAGGAAATAACGTGTTCTCAAAGGATGGAGTAGAATTGAGCTATGAAGATTTTTCTTTTCCTTCTAAAGTCCCTAGAAGTTATGCTTATTGTTCTGATACTGCCTATAAAGAGGACCTAATACCAATATTGAAGAATGTTGATTTACTTTATCATGAGGCAACTTTTATGCATGACATGAAGGATAGGGCAAAAAAGACAAAACATTCAACTGCGAAGCAGGCTGCAAGCATTGCGAAAAAAGCCAAGGTTGAAAAGCTTATTTTAGGTCATTTTTCAGCAAGGTATAGAGAGCTAACTCCTTTGTTAGAAGAGGCAAAAGAAGTTTTTTCGAATACTATTTTAGGGGAAGATGGGGCTAAGTTCGAAATTTGCTAGAGCAAACCTTATTTATCTTGAATTTCCTGAATCCTAGTTTCGTTTCCCTTTTCGTTGAATTCAATTTTCATCACTGTATTGTCCGTACGTAGGCAACGATACATGCAATAAATCCCTTCTGGTTTTTTGATTGTAATGTATTCTTCGAATAGTGTTTCAATATTAAGTTTACTTATTGTTTTACGAACAATACTCCATGATTGTGCAGGGTAATGCCATGACTCATCATAGTATTTTGTTCCAATCCAGTTACCTGATTTGTCTATAAGAATAACGCCATCATCTTTTTCAATTGTTCCGAACGAAACATGGTATACAACGTTTTCTTTATCACCTTCATGATATACAAGGTTCCAATGTGTAGGCTCTTCATTTGGTCTTTGGGTTTTAAATGTTGCTAATATTTCAGATGAAGGCTCGTATCTTTTAAACTTAGCTGAAACTTGACTGCCTGATCCGTAGGCTTCTATTGTTTCAGAGAATGTAATTTCATTATTGTCACTACTCGTTTCTTTTACATCTTTTAAAATGATTATTTGAGCCTGAGATTCTAGTGTTAGCGCGGAGATAATTATGGATAGGATAAGGAATTTCAATTTCTAATAACTTGTGTGTTTAATATTCATACGTTGTCGTAAGAGATAAAGTTAACTTATTACGGTAGTTTCTTCTTTGCTATGGCAACCATCTTTAAAGCTGCAACCATCACATTTGATGTCTTCACAGTAAGGATCTGTCTTCTTTCTGACCACAAGTAATTTAGAGCTTTTGTAAAGAGCATAGAAAAAGGCTCCACCAACTATTATATATGTTACTATTTCTTGCATTATTACTTTAAATAAAATACGAACCAATTTGAAATATACAGAAGGACAAAAACCATGCTAAACTGGTACTATATACTACTGTAAAAATGGACCACTTAACTTCTTCAGATTCTTTTCGGATAGAGGCAATTACAGAAACACATGGAAAGTAGACAAGTACAAAAACCATTAATGCCATTGCTACCAATGGTGAATAAACTTTAGTTCCTGCTTT
>JABSPR010000441.1 GCA_013214975.1 Flavobacteriales bacterium | reverse complement strand
TTACAGAGAAACCAAATTCTTGGCGAAAATCGTTCTCTCAAATAACAAGAAATACGATCTTATCTATTGCCACGACTTATCGACGAGCTATCCCGCTTATATTATCTCTAAGAAGCTAAATATCCCAATAATCTACGATGTTCATGATTTAGGTATAGAAACGATAAACCAACTTTTTCCTAATCAAGGTTCGCCTTTAGAGAAGTTATTCTATAAATTGGCGATGCACAATATGAAGTTCTGGGGAAGTAAATGGGAGGCCAAATTCACTAAAAAAACTTCTCTTATTCACACCGTAAATAGGAAATACAAAGAATATCTAGAACAAAAATATAACGTTTCTAATTGCGAAATTTCGCCCAATTACACAAGCCTAAATGGTCATAGACCAGCTCTCGACTTATTCGACCGATTGCAAATAGCACGATCAAAAAAACTTGTTGTATACCATGGCGGTATGAACCCAGGAAGAAACTTAGAAACAATTGTTCAATCCGCTAATTTCCTAGATGATAATGTCGAAATGGTTTTGATCGGAGATGGATTCTTAAAGAAGGCCCTTCTACGGATTATGACTTTCAACGAAAAACAGAATAATATTCATTTTATGCCTTTATTGAGCTATCCTGAACTAATCCATACAATTAAAGGTTCATCTCTAGGCTTGGTATTAAACCAGCCAATAAATATTTCTAAGAAGTTTGCACAAGCAAACAAGTTAATAGAATACATGGCCGCAGGTGTCCCTGTATTGGCGTCATTAAGTAACGAACACAGCGAATTAATAACAAAAACTAATAGCGGTTTCGTCGAAAATATTAATTCCCCTCAACAATTGGGAGAACTCATCAATAATATAATTTCGATGGATAATTTAGCTAATATAGGTGAAAATGGAATATTAGCTTTTCAAGAAAAGTTAAATTGGGAACAACATGAGACCGCCTTCGATGAATCGATTAAAGCTGTTTTAGCAAACAATAATTAGTCGAGTCCTGCTTCTATCCAATCAAGCGCTCTAAAACCAAAGTCACCATTCATCCAACGGTGAACAATTCGATTCTCTTTAAAATATACGAATGAAGGAAAAGCGCCCATACACACCTTTAGCGCTCCCTCCGATTCAGGAACTAACCTAAACATTAGATTGTCTGCACCTACATAGTCTTTAAACTGCTCTACTTTCTCTTTATCCTTTGAAAACATGTACACCAATATTTCATTCTCAGGAAACCGATCCTTTGATCTTGTCAATTTCCTAACTGCTACCACGCAATGAGGACACGTTGGAGAAGCGATACATATCAACCCTTCAAAACCTTCCAATGAATCATTTACATCTTGAACCAAAGAGTTCTCTGCGAAAGTTTCCTCGTCAATATATTGCCCTACTTTGTCGAAATCGCCTTCATAAATCGGATACATTGCAAAATGCGCAGCAGGAAAAACCAAGAATATACCAATAACAACACAATACTGCATCAGTTTACTCTTATTAATTAATACTCTCTTTATTTGAAAGGCAAGAAGTATCGAATATGCCAAAACAAAAAAACGTGGCAATACGAAACTAGAAGTCCAAGATATTTTAAAGACATCAGCAGCAAGTGTATCTATTTGCTTTGAAAATAATATCGTTACGATTAGTGCAAGAAATCCAGTTAGTGTTTTAATAAAATTCATCTAACAAAGTTTAATAAAAAAAACCAAGGCATTTACGCCTTGGTTTAAAACTTGACAAATAAATTATCAATTCAATATCAAATTATTTACTATTTAGTAGTCAAAGTACAAGACCCACCAGTAAGAGTTGCCACTGCCTTCAACACATCACATGCAGCTTCAGCATCTTCTTTTTCTATCTCGCCCAAATCATTTTCTATAGTTTCTCCCGCAATCGTACAGTCACACGAATACTCTTTCTTACAAGACGTCATTCCAAATACCAATAAAGCGCCTGCTATAATTACTGCCTTTTTCATAATGTTGATTAGTTATTAGTTTATAATTAATGTTTAAATTAATTCGAATTTAACTCGAATGCAAATATTTATATTTGAAGCTTGATGAGTACCCGCCATAAAGAGCTTAACAAGAAACCCTTAACCCTAAATTTGAATTTATCTCTGATTGCATAAATAAAAAATGATATAATCTTAGATCGAAACTCCAATTATAATACTTTTGTACCCTATTATGGCGAGGTAGCTCAGCTGGTTAGAGCGTCGGATTCATAACCCGGAGGTCGAGGGTTCGAGTCCCTCTCTCGCTACTCAAAATACAAGCCCTGATACCACTGCGTTTCAGGGCTTTTCTTATTGCATAGCATAGGGGATTATCGAACCTTTAAATATAAATGAACTTTAGATTTGAACGTTATATAATGGTGATGAACAGCATAATGCTTCTTGAAAAGGAGATAACGTTTGATGAAAAGAATGAATAAACTTCTTTATCTGAGAATTTTCTGCTTAGTATTGGGGAGTGTGTTCTCGTCGTGTGCTAATGACCCAGTACTAGAAGAGCATCCCCTTGAGATAGATAGTATTGTCGTTTCCTATCTTGATTGGAATCTGAAGACAAGAGGGGCTTTGTCATGTGATGATGTAAGAGATTTTAATGATGGGAAAAATGATCATTATGTTGTAAAGGATAAAGAGGTAATCCAGCATTTTGTAAATGCTTTATCATTGATTCAATTTAAATTTATAATGACAAAAGAAAAGTCAGATACAAGAATGGTACTTGATTTTTATAGTTCAGATGAACGAATTAAAGAAATTGGATTGAATAGTCGCGGTGCTGTTTTTGCAGATAAAAACCTTTAC
>JABSPR010000440.1 GCA_013214975.1 Flavobacteriales bacterium | reverse complement strand
TATGGTAAACCGTGTTAAAGAGCAAGTGCCTAACGCTAAGTTGGCATACAATAACTCTCCTTCTTTTAACTGGACTATTAATTTCCGTAAGCAAGCGTTTGATGCTATGGTAGAAGCTGGAGAAGATGTGTCTTCTTACGAGCGTGAAAAATTAATGGATGTTAAGTATGATGGTACTGAGTTATCTAATCGTGCAGATGAAATGATTCGCACTTTCCAAGCAGATGCTTCTAGAGAGTCTGGCGTATTCCATCACTTAATTACACTGCCTACATACCATACTACAGCATTGAGTATGAACAACCTCTCTGAAGGTTACTATGGTGACCAAGGAATGTTGGCTTATGTAGAAGGTGTACAACGTCAAGAATTGCGAAAAGGTGTTTCTTGTGTAAAACATCAACGTATGGCAGGATCTGATATGGGAGACGATCACAAGGAATTTTTTGCTGGTGATCAAGCCCTAAAAGCAGGAGGTGCTAAAAATACATCTGACCAATTTAGTGTTGCTTAAGCTTTGTGTTTAAACTATACTTAAATAAGTACTGAAGTACAAAATTTAGAGCCCATTCATTCAATTGAATGGGCTTTATTTTTATATTTGCAACCCTTAAATTTTTTAAAAAACAAAGAAATTAATTATGGAAAAGTTCATAGCAAAAAAAGTTACCCTAATGGGCCCGGGACCTACTCAGGTTTACCCATCAGTATTGGAGTCTTTATCAATGGGAACCATTGGTCACTTAGATCCACAGTTTATCCAAATGATGGATGAAGTAAAAGAAATGTTACACGGTGCATTTCAAACAAAAAACCAATTAACGATGGTTGTTTCTGCTCCTGGTTCTGCAGGTATGGAAACTTGTTTCGTAAACTTGGTTGAAGAAGGTGATAAAGTAATCATCTGTGCAAACGGAGTTTTCGGTGGCAGAATGAAAGAAAACTGTGAGCGTTACGGTGGTGTTCCTGTAATGGTAGAAGACGATTGGGGTACTGCAATTACTTTAAGTAAAGCACAAGCTGCTATCGATGCTAACCCAGATGCAAAATTATTCGCATTTGTACATGCTGAAACTTCTACTGGATGTTTATCTGATGCTGAGGCATTATGTAAAATGGCTAAGGATGCAGGTATGTTAACTATCGTTGATGCGGTTACTTCTTTAGGTGGTTTACCAGTAAAAGTTGACGAATGGGGAATCGATGCTATCTATTCTGGATCTCAAAAATGTTTAGCTTGTGTTCCTGGATTGTCTCCAATCTCTCTAAGTCCTGCTGCAGTTGCTAAAATTGAAGCAAGAACTTCTAAAGTAAAGAGTTGGTTCATGGATTTGAACTTAGTAATGGCTTACTGGGGTGGAACAGGTAAAAGATCTTACCACCACACAGCTCCAGTAAATGCATTATTCGGATTACATGAAGCGTTGAGATTGTTTACAAACGAAGGTGCTGAAGCAGTATTTGCTCGTCACTTAGCATGTCATGAAAGATTAAAAGCAGGTTTAGAAGCGTTAGGTTTAACTTTCTTTGTTGCTGAGTCTGATAGATTGCCACAGTGTAATGTAATCAACATACCAGAAGGTGTAGACGATTTAGAATTAAGAACAAAATTATTGAACGATCACCAATTAGAGATTGGTGGTGGCTTAGGACCAATGGCTGGAAAAATCTGGAGAATTGGCTTGATGGGCGGCTCTGCAACTGAAGAGAACGTTGATAAATGTCTTGCTGCATTAAAAGCGGAGCTAGCTCCTGTTACTGCATAAGCATTCGATTTAAGATTAAAAGAGGGGTATCTGATGATACCCCTCTTTTTTTGTCCAAAGCTTTTGTGACTCTTTTAAATAGCCTCCTCAAAAATATTTTAATATAGAATTAGCCTTGACATTTTCAGGTTGGGATGCTAACTATAATTCAATGGAAATTAGTGTCCGTTCGAGTGAATCCTGACTCTTAAGGATTTATATCGAGAACCCAATAATCTCTATTATTTGGCTTGTGGTGTTAAAACTTTATTCTCGATACAATCCAGCTTATGCTGAATCACTCGAATTGACAGTTTTAGAATGAATTGGCCTTAAGGCTTCTTACAACAGTCATCTAGCTTTTCATAAGCATCCTTATCAGGTTGCATCTCATCTGCATCGTAGCCAATTAACGTTATAGCTTTCCGAATCTCATCCGGATTAATTTTAGAAGGCTTGAATTTCACAATGACATTGTTGGTGGCAAGATCCACCGTAGCATTCTTAATTCCTTTTACATACAACAATCCATTCTCAATTCTTGCTTTGCACATCTTGCATTGAGCGGAGGTTTTTATCAGTATAGACGTTGCTTCTTCTCCTGCAACCGCAGTTAAACTAATTGAGAAAAATAGTGCAGCTATTATCAGTGTGACTTTAGATATAAATATTTTCATGATTTTTATTTAATCGTTAATCGCATTCCCAAGTAGAACATTCTACCTGCCAATGGTCCCCAGATTTGTGAGGCGTCGAAATAATCTCCAAATGGATTCTTAGCATCTATAATCGCATTTGGTTGTACATAGTTCGTAATGTTTTCCATTCCAGCATAGCATTCTGTATTATCGAACTTCCTCGTAGCCTGAAAGTTAAACATGAAATACGGATTAGATTTTTTCTTTAATTGGAATTCTATTGGATTCTCTTCTGTACTTGGAATCCGGCTAGTGCCAAAGTATTTATTGGTCAAATTGAAATTCCATTTATCATCTTTTGTTTTGTAATTAAGGTTAACAAGGGTTCTATCGGTAGGGATAAGAGGCCTGCTCATAGTTGATCCATTATAGGTGATTTGGACGTCGTAATATTTGTAGGCTAGCTTAACTTCAAAGTCTTTCATAATTTCAAAATCAAAGTCGATTTGGAAGCTATGCGAGAAGGACTTGGCTTCCTTTTCCAAATTGTATACAAATACCTTATCCACATCGGTATCGTAGTCGGCAATTACTTGCGATTCGAAGTTTGTAAAGTAATAGTCTACATTAATAGAAGAAGGTTTGTTTAAGAATTTAAATTTATGCGTTATGCTTGTTCCGGCATTCGTTGCTACTTCAGGAAGTAACGCTTCCTGGAAAACGATTTCTCTTGAACTAGCTAGTGCTCTACCATTCTCTATGAAAAAGTTGGCTGTTCTTAAGCCTTTTCCACCCGATAATCTAAAAGTAGATTTTGGTTTAAAGTTGAATTTATAATGCAAACGAGGAGAGATGAAAAGGCCGTATAGGTTATGATAATCTGCTCGTATGCCACCAACGATTGTAGTTTTCTTTTTATTATAGGTGTATTCGGTAAATACACCAGGAACCATTTCAGTTCTTAAGAAGGTGGTGTCATTAAATCTTTCGTTAAAGTCATCATAAATATAGCTTGATCCGAACTTAACGGCATTTACACCTGCTTTGCTATCTATCTGATATATTAGATTGGCGTATAAACGATTTTCATTTCCGCTGTATGTATTCAAGCCGTACCCGTAATACGAGTTTTGCCTGTGTGATTTTGCACTCACCTGTAGGCCAATGCTTTGAAAAGGGTGTTCGGGAAAGACGTAACCGTTTTTAGCAAATATCTCTATCTCCTCGGCGTCTATGCCAATTCCATATTTAGGAGGGATAGTATCAGTAGCTTGAGGTACTGCAAACCCAAGCTGACCTCCTAAACGGTGGTCATTAAGGTATTTAACACCAAACTGACTGTGGTAGTTATCGCCTGAATATTTCCATCTATTATACAGACTGTACTTTCTTGACAATGGCATATCTAATAACGAGTCTTTATTGCCGTCATTTGTTGCAGATAAATCTCCCATGTGCAAGAACATGAGACTACTCCATTTTTCTTTCTTACCTAGTTTATGTCCGAGATGCATGTTAACCTGAACATTGCCTTGTGAGTTTCCATAGACATTGTAAAACACGCGATCCGTTTTATCTGGTTTAATTAAATCGATGTTTATCTGTCCTGTAATTGATTCGTATCCATTTACTACAGACCCGGCTCCTTTAGAAACAGATATTGATTCTATCCATGTTCCTGGTATGGAACCAAGGCCGATCCCAGAAGAAAGACCTCCTATCATTGGGATATTTTCATTTAGAATTTGTGCATAGACTCCATCAAGTCCTAACATCTGGATTTTTTTTGTTCCCGAAATGCCATCGTCGAATTTAAGATCTACCGTTGCAGTTGTCTCAAAACTTTCGGAAACACTACAACAAGCTGCCTTTTTTAATTCTTTAGAAGAGATAGTTTCTGTATTAATATTAGAGAATAGAGATACACTAGTTGCATCTAGTTCACCTTTAATAATAATGCCTTCTAGTTCACGACTGCTTTTTAAAAGGATTGTAAGTATCTCCGATGGAGATTCCATAACCTGTATGGTGTCATTTTTCTTTCCAATAAAGCTTACGATAAGACTGGCAGGAAATATTTCAGGATTCGGAATGGAAAAGTTTCCTTCGTTGTCTGCCGCGACTCCTTTGTTTTCTATCCCAAGCCAATAAATATTAGCTCCTGGCAGGGAATGACTATGGCCATTCTCGTCGTGCTCAACTACTTTTCCCAAAAGAATATTCTCTTGCGCAACACTCTCCTCTATACATATTATATAGGTAACAAGAATTAGAAGAAAAATAGAAGTTGCTTTCATAAATGATTTAGCAAAGGTAAAAAATATTGATGTGCTGCTTTGTACAACAACCGTACCTAAGTATTACACACTAAAACCTTCTTATTTCGAATAAATCAATAAAATTATTGTGCTATATTTAACTTAAATAAATACAAAATATTTTAACAGCATGATGAATTTGAAATGGTTAGCAATTTTTGCGGTTATTGCTATAGTAGGTTGTGGTGATTCTGGACCTTCTGAACAAGATGTTTTAGCTCAAGAAGCAGAACATAGAAAGTATTTGAAAAATAATAAATTGATAGTTATGGATTTGTCTAAATACGACATGCCATTAAAAATTGAAATACCAGATTCTTCATTAGGACCGATTCATATAGGCTATAGTGATCTTGGCGCGCTTGAAATAAGAGTGGGCGAATTTTATGGTATACAAATTGTAGAAACCGATTACAAAATTAGCATGAAGATGGAGGACTTGGAGAATGGAGGTATAATGGTTCCTAATTATGCAATTCAAGATTCTGTGAGTTTGTTGTATTCAATGGGAATAGAAGGATCTGGATTGCAGCCAAGACATCATTTTTATATGTTGGTTAAAACGGATAATTCTGTTTATGAATTACAGGATATTCCAGATATTGATTTTAGAGAAGGCCAAGCTAAAACAATGTATGAATCTGCAAAGAGTTTAAAGGATCTAAAACAGGAAACGGTATAGCTTTGATGTTCTCTAGTTTCTTTTGCTGATAAGGGTTTAAAAGGAAACTATTTAAATAGGTTCTATAGTTAAAAAGAAAGCACATGGTTTATAGTCAGTTAAATGGGTTTTAATGTGACGGTTATAAAAGTTTTTATTTACTTTGGTATTGCGAAAAATGAGATTAGCTTTGCAAGATTAGGCAGTCTACAATAAAGGAAGGTAGTACGATAACAAACATGAAAAGAATAGTATATCTTTTAGCATTAACACTTTTAGCGATAAACGTTCAAGGGGGGATAATATTACATGAAGGAACTTATCAAGGTAAGAACCTGTATGTGTTAAATCCTTTTGCGGGATCAGGTGTTGGATTCTGTACGTTCGAGGTTAATGTTAATGACGAGATTACAACCGACGAACTTAATTCAAGTGCATTCGAAATAGACTTCTCTGCTTTGCAATTAGAACTAGGGCAAAAAGTAGAAGTTAAAATCAAACACAAAGACGATTGTACTCCTAAGGTTTTAAATCCAGAAGTATTAAAACCAAAAAGTACATATGAGGTTGCTTCTATTAAAGTTGACAAAGGAGGAGTACTGCGATGGACAACAAATGGAGAATCTGGAGAATTACCTTTCGTAGTCGAACAGTTTAGATGGAACAAATGGATTAAGTTAGGTCAAGTAGAAGGAAGAGGAACTTCTGCAGCGCACAACTATAGTTTTAAAGTAGCTCATCATTCAGGAGAAAATAAGTACAGAGTGAAACAAGTTGATTTTACTAGAAAACCTAGATATTCTCCTAATGCAAGTTTCAACTCAATGAATCCACGAACTACTTTCTCTCCGGTTAAAGTGAATAAGGAAATCATTTTTTCAGCAAGCACTATGTATGAGATTTTTGATCAATATGGAAACTTGGTGAAAAAAGGTGCGGATGCAAATATCAATGTATCAAACTTGAAAAAAGGAATCTACTATCTGAATTTTGATAATCAGATGGAGTCTTTCGTTAAGAAGTAGTCTACTTCCTAGTCATTAAACAATTCAATAATATTTCTATAAGTAAGCTGAACATTTATGTTCAATTTGGCTGCGCCATCTAAATTATTTTGAAGGTCATCTAAAAAAAGTGTCTCTTCAGGTATCATACTTTGTTCTTCTAAAATATATTTGTATATCTCTACACCTGGTTTACGTAACCCGACTTCATGAGAGTAGTAGACATGGTTAAAAAGACTATAGAAATAGTCCTTTTTATTTTCTTGTTCTAGAGTCTTATTAAAGGATTCGATGTGAATCGCATTCGTATTACTCAATAAATATATTTGGTAGCTGCTTCCCAGTTTTTCAAGAAGCTTTAAGCGTTCATTGGGTAACTCTAAGAGTAGTGCATTCCATGCATTATCTATTTCCTCATCAGATAGCGTTAAGTCGCTCAAGCCTCTTATTTCATCTCTAAAGATGGCATTGGGTGTTTTGCCTGTTTCTAGGTTGTCAAAGAGTTGGTTTTGTTTACTTATGGAGTAAAATTTATCGATGTCGAGGACACCTAGTTTTTTGAAAGCAGCAGTAGAAAGGGCTGGATTGATGTCTATCAGCACATTGCCCAAATCAAATATTAAGTTATTGATCCCGTTAAGATTCATTGTAATTAGGTAATAATATTAGGTTTCCAATCAGCAAATATGTAAAATTGCAGTCCGATAAAAAAGATCGTAATGGTCTATTTTATTAGGGCCCTTAGCTCAGCTGGTTAGAGCACTTGACTCATAATCAAGTGGTCCGCGGTTCGAGCCCGCGAGGGCCCACAAAAAAAAGGGATTTGAATTTATTCAAATCCCTTTTTTTGTATATAAATACTATGCACTCAGCATTTCAGGTTTGTAGGTGGTACAGCCTTCCCATTTAAGTACACGGAATATCATGGTGGTTTCGGTTTCGTCTATTTCCTCAATTTGGTATAAGGTATTATGAAGAACATTTTCAAGGTGCTCGGTGTCGTTACATAGTAAGCAAATCTCTAAATTATACTCTCCTGAAATGGTAGCTACAAAAGTTACCTCCTCTATTTCAACTAGCTTACTTATAACTTCTCGAATCTTTTTCTTTGGTCGTACACTAGCCAATATACTAACGTAGGCATTAAACCCCATTTTTACTGGAGGAACCCAGCCCATTATTTTTAATGCTTTATTATCTACTAAATTGTTATATCGCTGTCGGATTTTGCTTGGAGAAGTGCCTATTTTTTTAGCCATTTCAGTAAATGATATTCGCCCGTCCTCTTTCAAATATTCGATTATTTTGTAATCCTTTTTATCCAGTATAACATTAGAGTTTCTATTTGACCATGATGTGTGGTCGGGAGATAAATGCGTCTCTTTATAATCGTTTAGATAGATACTTGTTTTTGATTCTAAAATACCGTCAAGGGTATTTATATTTTGATGAATTAGTCTTACTAGGTGATTATTATCCTTGCATATAATGTTTACCTCTAAATTATGGATGCCTGAATTAAGAGACATAAAGTCTATTTCTGGAACTTTAATTAACTTTTCTATGGCACTCTTTATATGTATACTTTCTTTAATCTCTAAATGCACTTTGGCAGCACAGCCATATCCGTA
>JABSPR010000439.1 GCA_013214975.1 Flavobacteriales bacterium | reverse complement strand
GTAGAAACAGTTACTAGGAGGGCTGGTGGATGATTGGTCCGAGGTTTCTGTTTTTCAATGGTTTCAGCGTAGTCGAAAGTTAATAGTCCGTGGTTTGTTTGGTCTTCGGGCGGTCGTGTTGCAGCAGCAGGTTCGATTTTCTCACGATTGCGTTTTGTGAAGTGTAGGGTGTCTGCGAATCGATTTTCAATTTGTGGCGCGTTTCGCACCGTTTATCACATAATCACCTTTATCACGCCCGTAACCTTTGTCGTTTCCTAGATAGGCACTTATATAAAGCCTATCCTTGTCAGAAAACTTATGATTTACCTTGGTATTAAGGTCATAAAAGAAATACCCTCCTGTACTTCCATCAGTTGATAAATTAATTATAGGACGTGCCAGAATATCTATATATGTTCTTCTCGCCGAGATAATAAATGAAGTTTTCTCCTTTTTAATTGGCCCTTCAATTGTAAACTTGGAAGAAATCAATCCGATTGATCCTTTACCATGAACCTCTTTCATATTGCCTTCCTTCATCTTTATATCAATTACCGATGATAGTCGACCACCATAGCGAGCAGGAAAACCTCCTTTAATAAGCTTCACTGAATTAATTGCATCTGCGTTAAAAACAGAAAAGAATCCGAAAAGATGGGATGCATTATAAATAGGAACGCCGTCTAATAGAATCAGATTTTGATCTGCCCCTCCTCCTCTAACATAAATACCGGATGTTCCTTCAGAACCAGTTTGAACACCTGGTAAAAGCTGGATCGTTTTCATTATATCCTTCTCTCCCATTAAGACAGGTAGCATAGCAACTTTCTCCAACGACAGGTCAATGGTACTCATCTCTACTTTTTCATGAATCTGTTCTTCTTTGGTTCCTATTATAACCACCTCATTAAGAGTTAAGCCTTTCAATTCAAAATTTAATCTCAAATCCTCTTTTGGAAATCCTATATAATATTGCGTTTCGAAGCCAGCAAAGGATATGCGAAGATTAATTGAATCTTTAGGAACCGTTAGACTAAAGAAGCCATAATCGTTAGTTACGGTACCTTTCCTTGAATTAAATTCATAAAGATTACCGCCAATCAGTTTTTCGCTACTGGCTTCTTCTTGTAAATACCCACTAATGGTTATTGTTTCTTGTGCATATAATACATAAGATGAACAAAAAATAATGCAAACTAGAGAAATGGCTTTCATCAAATCAAATAATTAATAACTTACCTGTTCGTGTATGTGGTTAAAATGAAGTTCTCTAGATATTGGCGCAATGCTATTATATTTAAGACACATGAACGCACCTATACCCTACATCGATATAAATACGAGATAATTATTTTATCTAGGTAGATATCTATTAAATGAGATAGACAATTACATCGATTAAGAAACCATCATCTTAATAAACATCTTGATCTTAATTATGATGGCACTTAAAAAGGATAACTGACCATCCCATGGTTGACCCTTTTTAAATTTCTCTTTGTCCGCCCATCTTAATACAGCCAAAACATCCGGCTCACGTAATTTCCATATTCTACATGGAAGCTCACTCGAATCTGAATCTTGCAGAATACTATTTACCGCTCTCCTTGCAGCTTCATTCGCTCCTTCCATAGAAGCTAAGTCTGTATTTGTTTGAACGTAATCACTTGCCAAAAACAAATTGCCTATAAGTGTATGTGCTGTTGGTCGGAGGTGCCAACTGTTAATTCTATTAACAAGAAGAGGTTCTAGGTTCTCATTTTCTTGGGTTTTAATATTACC
>JABSPR010000438.1 GCA_013214975.1 Flavobacteriales bacterium | reverse complement strand
GAAAAGGGTTAGTGATGGGTATCAAAGATTATTTCGGCAAACTCAACCTTAAATCTGCAATAATTGGTTTATCCGGTGGAGTAGATTCGGCGTTGGTAGCTGTTTTATTAGTTGATGCGTTGGGTAAAGAAAACGTAACATGTGTAATGCTACCATCAATCTATTCTTCTGAAGGTTCTATTACGGATTCTCAAGAACTACTAAATAACTTAGGTTGTCATTCATTTACCTTACCTATAAAAGATATAGTGGACAGCGTATCAAAAACATTAACTAATGTGTTTGCCGGACAGAAAGAGGATGTTACAGAAGAAAACATTCAAGCACGCAGTAGGTCTCTATTACTTATGGCAATGGCTAACAAATTCGTACATGTTCTAATAAACACTTCAAATAAAAGCGAAAGCGCTGTTGGCTATAGTACTCTTTATGGAGATATGAGCGGTGGATTATCTGTTATTGGAGACTTGTACAAAACGGAAGTATTTGAACTCTGCAAACACATTAACAAAGAGAAAGAGCTTATACCCGATATTATTATTACCAAGCCCCCTTCTGCTGAACTTCGACCAGATCAAAAAGATTCTGACTCTCTTCCTAAATACGATATTCTTGATGGAATTCTTTATCAATATATTGAGAAGAGACAGAGTCCAAAAGAAATTATTAGTCAAGGGTTTGATAGTGGCACAGTTAATGCGATCATCAAATTAGTTAATAGAAATGAACACAAAAGATATCAGTCACCTCCAGTATTACGTATTTCGAATAAAGGATTTGGAATTGGGAGACGGATGCCGATTGTTGGAAAATACATGGAATAACGGGATCTATATTCTAGGAAACGATCGTCTTCCTTTTAAAAATAAATTTACAATCAACCTATTCTATTTAATTCATTATAAAATAGTTACTTAGTTACGTACAGTATTATTAGCGATACGACTCAAAAACATCACAACTAAGCGGTTCTTGCGTCGTAATAAACACATATATTGCACTTTTTTTACAAAAACATTACACCCATGAAAAGCTTAAATATTAATATTTCGACACTTGCAATTGTATTAATCTGCTCATTATCAATGCCATCGACGGGAATTGCTAAAAGTTCAGAATACACTAGCGAAAAACTAGTACTAGCTCAATATTTATTCTCTTGCCAATCGGTAGTTAAAAACACAATCGATATCGGGGATGGCGCTAAGCAATTGAAGTTTATATACCTCAGTTTAGGAGCAGAGTATCACGAACAAGCGACCAAATCTTTTAACAAGTTACAAGGCCTGGATAAAGACATGGAAAAGAAACTGATTAAAAATGTCACAAACCTTTTAAAACTATACAGTGATTTTTTCGAAAAAGCGAACTCAATCTCAGCAGTAGAAATGACATCTAGTTTAATTATGGATATACTACTCTTGGAGAAAATCACTAACCAGCTTTACAATTCTCCTAAATAACTAGAGGCCTAAGAGAACCTCTTCTCCTTGTTTCCCTCCAAATATCATATTCGCAGGATCTTCCAGCATCTTTTTAATTGCTACCAAGAATCCTACTGAATCTTTACCATCAATCACTCTGTGATCATATGATAAAGCGATATACATCATTGGTCTAATTACGACCTCACCATCTACTGCAATCGGTCGTTGAATAATATTGTGCATCCCTAGAATTCCACTTTGCGGTGGATTTATTATCGGCGTACTCATCATCGATCCAAATACTCCTCCATTTGTAATTGTAAACGTCCCTCCTAACATTTCATCCATACTGATCTTGCCTTCTCTCACTTTGATTGCCAATCGCTTTATATCGGCTTCTATTTCGGCCAAACTCATTACTTCTGCATTTCTAACAATAGGTACCATCAATCCTTTTGGTCCACTCACAGCAATTGCTATGTCCGCATAATTATGCGTTATTATTTCTTCTCCGTCTAGAATAGCATTTACATTAGGAAACAGGCTCAGCGCCTCTGTAACAGCTTTCGTAAAAAACGACATGAAGCCAAGCTTTACGCCATGTACTTCTTCAAATTTAGCTTTATACTTTGTTCTTAAATCCATCACCGGTTTCATGTCCACTTCGTTAAAAGTAGTTAGCATGGCAGTTTCGTTTTTAACGGCAACCAATCGAGATGCTAGCTTCCTTCTAAGCATAGACATCTTCCTCCGAGTAGCGTCTCTAGAACCTCCCCAGCCACCGGCACTTGATGCAGAAACACCTCCAGCTAACTGAGAGATAACATCTTGTTTTGTTATTCTTCCGTTCTTACCGGAACCCTTAATTTGATCTAAACCAACCCCAGCTTCAGCTATTAGTTTATTCGCAGCGGCGGATGGATGTCCAGATGCGTAATTTTTATCTTCTTTGTCAGCATCAGCTTTAACTACTTCTTGTTTTTTTACTTCAGCAACTGGCTCTGGCCTATCTTCTTTTGTTACGCCCTTTTTTGATTTTCCTTCTGCACTAGTATCAATAGTGCAGATTATATCCCCTACTGCAACAGTTTCTCCTTCTTCTATTTTAATTGATAACGAACCAGACTCTTCCGCGTTGATCGTAAGTGTAGCCTTATCAGAATCTATCTCACACAATTCGGCGTCCTTATCAATATATTCGCCTTCCGAAACAAGCCAAGAAGCTATTTCAACTTCTGTGATCGACTCACCTGGACTTGGAACTCTAATTTCAACAATCATTTTAAATCAATTATAGTTACTAAACTATTTTATCGCACCATCGATAACTTCTGCCTGTCTGCTCTTAAATCTCTCATGAGATCCAGATGCCGGTGCCGCACTTTCCGGTGGCGATACCAAATCTAACCTTTCTGGGAACTTCCAAAGCATAAACGTCCATGCGCCCATGTTGGCCGGTTCTTCCTGCGCCCAGATTAATTTCTCGGCGTTTTTATATTTCTTCAATACCTTTTGGATCTCCTCCGTTGGCAACGGGTACAACTGCTCCAACCTTACTATGGCGGTATCCTTGT
>JABSPR010000437.1 GCA_013214975.1 Flavobacteriales bacterium | reverse complement strand
TTGCGCTCCTAACCAATTATAGTATGGGCACCAAGGTTACACCGTATAACGACAAGTCAATAAGTAAAAAAGAACAGGTAGCCACTATGTTCGATAAGATAGCTGGCAGTTATGATTTTTTAAATCATCTGCTATCGCTAGGAATAGATATCTTATGGCGAAAAAAAGCAGTTAATATTTTAAGGCCTCTTAAACCTAAAAGTATATTAGATGTGGCTACTGGAACTGGAGATTTTGCGATAGAATCGTTATCTCTAAATCCAGAAAGAGTTATCGGAATAGATATTTCTAAGGAAATGATCAACGTTGGGATTTCTAAAATTGAAAAAAAGGGATATCAAGATCGTATATTTTTAGAACAAGGTGATGGGGAGAATATTGCCTACGATAATGACTCTTTTGATGCTATAACAATTGGCTTTGGAGTGAGGAATTTCGAGGACGTCCCTAAAGGACTTTCAGATATGTTTCGCGTATTAAAGAAGGATGGGATGCTAGTTGTCTTAGAATTCTCAAAGCCTGCCAAGTTTCCAATAAAGCAGATATATACCTTTTACTTCAACATGGTGCTGCCGGTTATTGGAAAGGTTTTTTCTGATGACAATTCCGCATACACGTATCTACCTGAATCTGTAGAAGCATTTCCTGATGGGGACGATTTCCTAGAATTAATGATGGAGCAAGGATTTGTTGAGACAACGTGTAGGCCATTGTTATTTGGTATTGCCTCAATTTATACCGGAAAAAAATAATACTTCGATTAAAGAGTTTAGGATGAAACTAAGAGCTGAAAGATGAAGCGAATTTGGATTCTTATACTGATAACTAGCTATTCGTTGTCTAGCTACGCCCAGAAGCAGAAAGTTGAGAACCTTCCTAAGCATGATGTAGATAGGGTCTTTAAGTTTGGATTCACTTTAGCTGCTAATACTACAAGTTTTCGTGTGAAGAAAAATTCGGATATCAATTTGTATCCAGATATTGCTTCAGTTGAAGTTTTAAAGCAGGCAGGTTTTTTATTAGGGATATTATCTAATATGAGGATAAATGATTGGTATGATCTTCGTTTTATGCCTGCCATCTCATTTTCTGAGCGGGTATTAGAGTATAAGGTTAGAAGTGGGGTCACGGGAAGTTCTATAGAACAAGTAGACAGAAGGATTGAATCGACATTTTTAGAATTCCCTGTTTTGTTGAAGTATAAGTCGAACCGATTAAATAACATGAGAATGTATATGATTGGAGGGGGTAAATATACTTTGGACTTAGCTTCTCAAATTAAAATAGACAATGAAAATTTTTCTGATTCGGAAAAGATTGTGAAACTGAAGCAGGACGATATTTATTGGGAAATAGGGGTAGGGATCGATTTTTACTTACAGTATTTTAAATTAAGTGTGGAACTTAAAAAGTCTTATGGATTAAGAAATGTGTTGGTTCAAGATAATACGCTTTATTCAACACCAATAGAACGATTAAATTCGCAAATGACGATAATATCGTTTCACTTTCAGTGATTCTAAAGAGGGGATAAGGATGCCCTTGTAAGGGATAGGATTTCTTCCTTTTCTTTTTCCATTATCACAAAGATAATTTCATTTTCTTTCTTCATTAGATACTTTTCTCGGGCAAATTTTTCCAAAGATTTTGGATTAGTTGTTAAATCATGCATGTCAATGTTGATTTTTTCAATCTGTATTTTAAGACGTTCTTTTTGATCGGCTTTTTCGTAAAGATTAACTCTTAATTTCCGTTGAGAAAAAAGATTATTGGCATCTAAAAATGCCATCCAGACTAAGAAAATAATAGTTGTAAGCGCGTATCTGTTACTTATGTATCTTAAATATTTCATTGCGCTTATCCGTTTGTTCAAAATTAGGTTCAATTAATAGGATTTAATAGTATAACGTTTCAAGTTATGAACAGTTCGGCATGGATAAGCCTATTCTGCCTCATGGAAGGGGTATCGGTAATTTGTTGAAGGAACGAGAGTTTCTTTAATTGTTCTCGGAGAAACCCATCGTAGTAAGTTGAACATGGATCCTGCTTTGTCGTTGGTTCCGGAGGCTCTTGCTCCACCAAACGGTTGTTGTCCGACAACAGCTCCAGTTGGTTTATCGTTGATGTAGAAGTTTCCAGCCGCATTTGAAAGAGCACTAGATGCTTGATTGATAATATCTCTGTCTTGAGATATAATGGACCCTGTAAGTGCATATTCACTAGATGAATTGATCAGGGTTAGGGTTGCATCAAACTCATCATCCTGATAAACATAAAGCGTAAGAATAGGTCCAAATAACTCTTTCGTCATTGTAATATAATAAGGGTCATATGCTTTGATTACCGTGGGGTGTATGAAATAGCCATGCGATTTATTATAGCTTCCACCTACGATAATTTCTGCATTCGAATCTGCCTTTGCTGCTTCGATAAACTCAACTAGATTATCAAAAGATTTCTCGCTTATTACGGCATTAATAAAGTTTGAAAAATCTTCAGTGGGTCCAATTTTAAGGGATTCAACAGTAGTAATTAGTTTTCCTTTAACCTGAGGCCAAATGCTTTGGGGAATATATGCTCTCGATGCCGCAGAACATTTTTGTCCTTGATATTCGAATGCACCTCTTACCAGTGCTGTAACGATTATATCTACTTCTGCCGAATTATGAACCAATATAAAATCTTTACCACCTGTTTCTCCAACGATACGAGGGTATGATTTGTAAGTGGAAATATTTTTGCCAATTGTTTTCCAGATTTCCTTAAAAACTGCTGTAGAGCCTGTGAAGTGGATTCCTGCAAAATCTTTGTGGCTAAGAATTTCCTTCCCGGCAATCTCTCCATCAACGTATATAAGATTAATGACCCCATCGGGCAAACCAGCTTCTTTAAATATTTTAATAATTACCTGGCAAGAATAAATTTGATGATGCGAAGGTTTCCAAACAACTGTATTACCCATTAAGGCGGCACTGGATGGTAAGTTTCCTGCTATTGCAGTAAAGTTGAAAGGGGTAAGAGCAAAAACAAATCCTTCTAATGGGCGATATTCTAATTGGTTCCAAGTGCCTTTCGGCGACTCAGGTTGAATAGTGTATATGTCTTGCATGAATTGCACGTTGTAACGCAGGAAATCGGCAAATTCACAGGCTGCATCTATTTCTGCTTGGTATGCATTTTTAGATTGACCTAGCATCGTTGCAGCGTTGATTTCCATTCGATACTTACCTGATACAAGATCCGCTGCCTTTAAAAAGATGGAGGCTCTTTTTTCCCAAGTATAGTTAGACCATTTTGTTTTTGAATTGAGAGCAGATTCAATAGCCTCTTGCACATGCTTGTTAGAACCCTTGTTGTAATAGCCGAGAATATGCTTGTGGTCATGTGGGGCTACCATGGCTATTTTGTCTTCGGTAAATACATTATCGCCATTTATTAGCATTGGAGCATCTATAATCTGCTCTCTTAACTCTGCTATTTTGTCCTTCAGATCTTTACGTTCTTCGGAGTTTATGGAATATTGATATATTGGTTCATTAAAGGCGGGTTTTGTTTTAAAAAATCCTTTTCTCATATGGTATTAATTCAATTTTTGAGGAACGATAAGTTCGAATTTTGGAATACTAACTTCAAAGTTTGATTTGTTATCAATACGTTGCATTATGTATTTACCTTCCATATTGCCAATATCTGTTATTAGGTTGCAAGATGACTGGTAAACGTATGCCTCGCCAGGTTTTAGAATCGGTTGTTGACCAACAACTCCTTTTCCCTCTACTTCGCGATGTTCTCTGCTTGAGTCTTGGATAAACCAGTGTCTTCTAAGTAGTTGAACGGGGAAGTCATTTTTGTTCTCAATTGTAATTTCGTAGTGGAATATGAAATATGCCTTATCCGGATAAGAATTTCTATCGTCAAACTTTGTTTGAACGCTTACCTTAACACCTTCCGTTAGTAATGCTGTCATTTCATGTTGTTGTATAGCAATAGTAGTGTTTTATTGTAGTTCAACATAGTTTGTTGAAAATAGTTTCAAACATCAACTATGCTTTTTCAGTGTTTTTACTTATGTTATGGAAATGGGTAATACAGGCAGGGATGGGAATTAAAAGGAGGAGGATTTGAATTTTGAAAACCCAATAAGCTTCTCGTAATCATTACTGATTCCTTTGTGGTATACCAGGATTATATACTCGTTGTTGGTAACAAAGTGAGTACCTTCTATAAAACTCATGTCACCAGATTGTTCATCGTCTTTAACAAACATATAACAGTAATTGTAATAGCCTTGTTTAAGGAAAATTGATTTTTGATAAGACTTAGTGGACATATTATATTCTAGACGATGTGTTTCAGGGAACCCCCAATTCGATAATTGTCCAAATATGTATAGGTTTCCGTCATTAGCCGGTTCTTCAAATTCTAAATTAAAGTTGACCCAGGCATAGTCTGGGTGAATGTCATTATCGGTTCCTTCTTGAACGCGAATTACATATTTCCCATTTATATCCGGAAAATTTGAATACATACTAAAGGTTTTTTTAGAATCAGTTTTAAGAATTACATGATTAATAGTGTCGAAGTAATTTTCTGCAACATACTGGGTTTTATAACGGAAACTTTTGATATCAAAAAAGCGGAATTCATTGCCTCCTTTAAAGACATTTTCATCATCATAATCGTAAATAAGCTCATTGTCGTTTACGAAAGTTGGGTTAATCCCTTCTTTTCGATTATCCCAACGTTCGTTTTGAAGAATTACAATTTTCAAGTCTTCGAATGGGTCGTCTATTTGATACCCACCTCGATTTATTTTAAAATCTATCTCTTGTTTATACTCTCGTTGTGAAATTTGTGCTGGCCGTTTAAGTCTGGGGGTGATATTTAATTTGTCTTCAAGGACAAGAAAACGTTGTGTAAACATAATTTTAGAAGGATCATAATCTTCGAAAATTTTAATGATGTAGTTTCCAGATCGTGTTATTTTCATCTCTTTAGTAGGGAAAGAGAGAGAATAATGTAAATATTGTTGGATTGTGTTAAACGAAAATTCATACTCTGTAATGTCTCCATTTTCAAATCCATCAATATATTCTAAAGGACTAATAGGAGAAGGGTTCCATTTGGAATCACAATGAACTAAGCTGTAATTGTATGTTTTGGGCTCATTCGACAGAAAATCAAATGAAAGTTTTAACGTGTTATTTGAGTTTAACTCAATTATAGGGAATCCTAAATGGTTTTGTGAAGGAGAAAGTTGAATAGAATGAATACTGTCGCGATATTTTTTGTTTTCAAAATAAATTACGTCTTCGCTATAGTAATCATCTTCTGTTACTACAAATTCAGAAGAATCGGAGTTGCTCAATGAATTATTGGCAATTGACGTTGCTTTTTTAGTGCTATCGCAAGCACTTATTAGGAATATTAAGGAGAAAACAGCCGCTACTGTTTTATTTAGTGAATTATTATTCAATTTTTTTTCTTCGGAATTTGGAGTTAAATAGCTGTAAAGACCATTGTGTCAAGTTAAAAAAGAGATGATTGAAGTATCGTTAACAATAAATTTGATGTAACGACATTAAAAAATCAACGTTTTCTCATTCTAAAATTAAACAAATTTATACATTTGGGTTAGTATTTAAGAATAGGGTAAAAACTATCGATGGTAAATATAAAGATTTTAAAAGGGGTAGATATTAAGTTAGAAGGCGAGGCTGAAAAGGTCCTTGTCTCTGTCGAGATGCCTGATTCAGTAGCTATTAATCCGCTGGATTTCGAAGGGTTAACACCTAAGTTAGCTGTGAAAGTTGGTGGTAAAGTGAAAGCAGGAAGCCAATTGTTTTACGATAAAAATAATGATCAAATCTCGTTTACGGCTCCAGTTAGTGGCGAGATTGCAGAAATTGTAAGAGGCTCTAAAAGAAGAATAGAGGAAATTCGCATTATCGCGGATAGGGAGATTCAATTCGAGGAGTTTGTAAAAGGGGATCCTACTTCGATGAGTAGAGAGGATATAATTTCTAATTTACTTAAGTCTGGAGTTTGGCCTTTTATTAGGCAAAGGCCATTTAGTACTGTGGCTAATCCGGCAGATAAACCAAAATCGATTTTTATCTCCTGTTTTGATACAAACCCATTAGCGCCAGATAATGATTTTGTTTTACATGGGGAAGGTGTATTATTTCAAAAAGGACTTGATGCCCTTGCTAAGTTAACAGAGGGTAAGGTGAATTTGAATATTAACCCAGATGTTAAAGTGTCAAAGGTTTTCTCTGAGTCTAAATTGGTGCAAGTAAATAATGTAACAGGACCGCATCCAGCAGGTAATGTAGGTGTTCAGATTCATCACATAGATCCAATTAATAAGGGAGATATTGTTTGGTATGTTGCTCCTCAAGATGTCTTGACAATAGGCAGACTGTTTGGTGAAGGGAAATTTGATTCGTCAAGAATTGTTGCAATTACTGGATCTTCAGTAAAAAGTGCAAAGTATATGAGGTCTTATGTGGGTGCTAATATTAAAAAGTTAGTTCAAAACAACATAGAGGAAGGCGATCAGCGATATATTAGTGGAAACGTATTATCTGGATCTAAAATCACGAATGAAGGTTACTTAGGGTTTTATGATACTCAAATTTCTGTTATCCCAGAAGGGAATGAACCTGAATTCATGGGATGGATGTCTCTTGGCTTGGATAAAATGAGTGTTTCTAGAACTTTCTTGTCATGGTTAATGCCATCTAAAAAGTATAAACTAACTACGAACTTAAGAGGAGAAGAACGGGCATATGTTATGACTGGTCAGTATGAAAAAGTTTTCCCTATGGATATATATCCGAATCAACTAGTTAAGGCTATAATGGTTGGAGATATTGAATTGATGGAAAACCTTGGTATATATGAAGTGTCTCCAGAGGACTTTGCACTTTGCGAGTTTGTTTGTACATCTAAGATTGATGTTCAGAAAATTGTAAGGGAAGGAATTGAAATGGTTAGAGAAGGATAATGAAAGCATTATTGGACATATTAGCTAAAGTAAAGCCCAACTTTGAGAAAGGTGGGAAGTTGGAAAAGTTTTTTCCTGCTTACGATGCGCTTGAAACATTCATGTTTGTGCCAGGGCACACAACTAAGTATGGATCTCATATTAGAGATGGTATTGATTTGAAAAGAACTATGATTACTGTGGTTTTGGCGATGATCCCTTGTTTGCTTTTTGGGATTTGGAATGCCGGACATCAGCACTACATTGCTCTTGGTGAGTTTATTGCTTTAGGCGATGGCATGCAAGAGAAAATGTTGTACGGAGCTATACTTGTTTTGCCAATTGTCGGTGTTTCTTATGGTGTAGGACTTGGAATTGAATTTGCTGCGGCGATTATTAGAGGTCATGCATTAAATGAAGGGTTTTTAGTTTCAGGTATGTTAATCCCATTAATCTTACCAGTAGGTATTCCTCTTTGGATGGTTGGTGTGGCAACTGCGTTTGCCGTGATTATCGGAAAAGAAGTTTTTGGCGGTACAGGAATGAATATCGTAAATCCAGCAATTACTGCGAGAGCGTTTCTATTCTTTGCTTATCCTTCAGATATGTCTGGAGATAAGGTTTGGGTTGACACAACTTTAGATCAAGGGCAAAGATTAGTTGATGGTTATACTGGTGAAACAGTTTTATCTCAGGCGATTACAAAAGGTGAAAATTTCATTGGAGCAAGTGGTGGAGAACTATCGACGATGGATTTATTTTATGGTTATTTACCGGGATCAATTGGGGAGACATCAACATTAGCATGTTTAATAGGAGCTGCTATACTTCTAATAACCGGAATAGCAAGTTGGAGAACAATGCTATCTGTGGGTATTGGTGGTTATATTATGGCATTAATATTTAACATGTGGGGAGCAACTCCATTTATGGAGGTAGCACCATTGACACAGTTAATGATTGGAGGTTTTGCTTTTGGTGCTGTATTTATGGCAACAGATCCTGTAACGGCTACTCAAACCAATACAGGAAAGTATATTTATGGATTTTTTATCGGGTTTTTTGCAATCATGTTTAGAGTGTTTAACCCTGCATATCCAGAAGGTATGATGCTAGCAATTCTATTTATGAATGTAATGGCTCCAGTAATTGACCATTATGTATTGAATGCAAATATTCAGAAAAGATTGAAAAGAGCTAACGCTTAAAAAGTATGGACAAGAATAGTAACAAATCCACTTTCATTTTTGCTACAGTAATGGTTGTTATTGTGGGGACAGTACTTGCGATCACTGCAGAAGGGTTGAAGCCTTTTCAGAAAGAGAATGTACGTAAAGAAAAAATGCAAAATATTCTTAAAGCGGTTAAAGTTGAAACCTCGAGAGATGATGCGCAAGGATTGTATGAGGAATACATTACTGAGATTGTTGTAAACAACAAAGGTGAGGAGATAGGAAAGGATGCATTTAATGTAAAATTAAAGGCAGAGCTTAAGAAGGACGAAGCAGATCAGCAATTTCCATTATATATATGTAAACTTGATGGCAAGACTTTTTATATCGTAGAGGTAAGGGGTAAAGGGCTATGGGGTCCGGTTTGGGGTTATTTGGCTTTAGAAGATGATCTTAATACTGTATATGGAGCAACATTCGATCACAAGACTGAAACACCAGGGCTAGGAGCAGAAATCACAACTGATGCTTTTCAAGATAGCTTTATAGGCAAAACGATAACAGAAGGAGGGGAGTATACTCCAATTAAAGTTGTAAAAGGTAATGCTACTGGCGCTCATCAAGTTGATGCACTTTCAGGAGCAACGATTACGAGTGTTGGAGTATCTAACATGATTGGGACGGCATTTAAAAACTACCTTCCATATTTCAAAAAATTGTAAAAGAAGTACAATGAGCGAAGTAGCAGCAGAAGAAGTAAAGGCACCGGCAGTTAAAGAAAAGTCAGAACCTTTATTTTCTAAAAAGAATAAAAGATTATTATCTGATCCAATGGATGATAATAATCCAGTTACTGTTCAGGTACTAGGGATTTGTTCAGCTTTAGCTATTACAGTTAAACTGGAACCATCCGTGGTAATGAGTATTTCTGTAGTATTTGTTTGTGCATTTTCAAATTTGCTTATATCGTTAATTAGAAATATTGTTCCAGATAGAATTCGAATTATCGTTCAATTAGTTGTTGTCGCATTTTTGGTAATCTTGGTAGACCAAGTTTTAAAGGCATTTGTATACGATGTGAGTAAGCAATTAAGTGTATTTGTAGGCTTAATTATTACGAACTGTATAATTATGGGGAGATTGGAGGCATTTGCTCTTGCGAATAAGCCATGGCCAGCATTTTTAGATGGTATCGGAAATGGTGCTGCGTATGGTGCAATATTAGTATTGGTTGCTTTCTTTAGAGAGCTATTTGGTTCAGGAAAACTATTCGGAGTAGACGTGTTGTTAAGATTTGGTTACGAGCCAAATGGATTAATGATTTTACCTCCAATGGCTTTGATCGTGGTAGGATTGATTATCTGGGCTCAACGTTCTAGGAATACCAAATTGATTGAAACGCATTAATAAGTAAACTATGCAAGATTTAGTAAACATATTTATAAAAGGCGTATTCATTGAGAATATGATCTTTGCCTATTTTTTAGGTATGTGTTCGTATTTGGCTGTTTCAAAAACAGTTAATACAGCGGTAGGATTGGGCTTTGCTGTAATATTTGTATTGTGTGTTACAATACCTGTAAATTACCTATTAGAGAATTATGTTTTGGCAGAAGGTGCATTGGCTTGGGCTGGGATGCCAGAGGTCGATTTAAGTTTCTTAAGTTTTATTATGTTCATAGCGATCATTGCTTCTATTGTACAGTTAGTTGAAATGTTAGTTGAGAAATTTGCCCCGGCATTATATGGTGCTCTTGGGATTTTCTTACCATTAATTGCGGTAAACTGCTCAATATTAGGTGGTGCACTTTTTATGCAAGATCGAGAATATTCTACGATAGGTGAGGCAACTATGTTTGGATTTGGTTCTGGAGTTGGTTGGTTATTGGCAATTGTTGCTATTGCAGCAATTAGAGAAAAAATTAGATATTCAAACGTACCTGCTCCGCTAAGAGGATTAGGAATTACGTTTATTATCACTGGACTAATGGGAATGGCGTTCATGAGCTTCATGGGCATAGAATTAGGATAAGAAAGAGGTTATGATTTATCTAGCAATGGGACCAACAGTATTAGCGGCAGTAGGAGCTTTCCTATTCTTTACGTTGTTGTTGGTTAGTATTATCTTATTTGCAAAAGCAAAGTTGTCACCGAGTGGTGCGATCAATTTGAGCATCAATAATGGTGAAAGAACCATGGAAGTTGAAGGCGGAGGAACTATTTTATCTACATTAGGAAGTCAAGGTATCTTTTTGCCTTCTGCTTGTGGTGGTGGTGGTACTTGCGTTCAGTGTCGTTGTCAAGTTATTAGTGGTGGTGGTGATATTTTACCGACTGAAAAGCCTCATTTTACGAGGAAAGAAATTGCTGATAACTGGAGATTGGGTTGTCAAGTTAAGATTAAGGAAGATATGGAGATTCAGGTTCCTGAGGAAGTTTTGGGAATCAAAGAGTGGGAAGCTACAGTTGTGTCTAATTATAATGTTGCTTCTTTTATTAAAGAATTTGTAGTTGAAATCCCGGAAGATATGGATTATAAAGCTGGTGGTTATATTCAAATAAAAATTCCTGCAGGCGAGGTTAAGTTTGCTGATATGGATATTGAAGCACATCCTAAAGAACATCCTGGTGAGCCGGATAAGTTTCAGTATGAGTGGGATAAGTTTAAATTATGGCCTCTTACAATGAATAATGACGATGAAGAAATTGTTAGAGCTTACTCAATGGCTAGTTACCCAGCTGAAGGAAGAAAAATTATGTTGAATGTTCGTGTGGCTTGTCCGCCGTTTGACCCTAATATTGGTGGTTGGGCTGAAGTAAATCCTGGAATTGCTTCTTCATATATTTTTGGTAGAAAGCCAGGTGATAAGGTTACTATATCAGGACCATATGGTGAATTCTTTATCCATGAAACGGATTCTGAAATGATATATATCGGTGGTGGTGCTGGTATGGCTCCAATGAGATCACATCTTTATGAATTATTTAAGACTCTTAAGACAGGTAGGAAAGTAACATATTGGTACGGTGGTAGATCGAAACGTGAGTTGTTCTATGTTGATCATTTTGAAGAGTTAGCGAAAGAATTTCCGAATTTCAGATATTATTTAGTTTTATCTGAGCCAATGGAAGAAGATAACTGGGTAGAGAAAAAGGACATGGATGACACTAAAGGAGATGGTTTCTTAGGTTTTGTTCACCTAGCGGTTATCAAGTATCAATTGGAACTCCATGATGCACCAGAGGATATTGAGTTTTATTTCTGTGGGCCTCCAATGATGAATCAAGCAGTTCTTAAAATGTGTGATGACTGGGGCGTTCCAGAAGAAAACGTGTCATTCGATGATTTCGGTGGATAATATAATCTGTCTATCAATTCGTAATATTTTCTTGAAGTTATTTGTATTAATATTTGGTTATTCTCTGCTTTTTGGTTGCGGTACTTCAAATAAACAAATGGCTGATTCTAGCTTTTTGGTTCTGTCGGGAAGCGCTCAAGGTACTTTCTATAAAATAAAGTATAAAGGTAATTATGACTATCAGCATGGAATAGACTCAATCCTACACGTAATAGATATGTCTATGTCCAGTTATCTGGATTCTTCGTTAGTGTCTAAAGTAAATAGGAACGAAGACATTCTTCTCGATATTCATTTTAAATCTGTTTTTAGAAGAGCTGCGGAAATAAGTCTTTTGTCTAAAGGAGCCTTTGATATCTCAGTTGCTCCATTAGTGAATTATTGGGGATTTGGACCGCACGCTAGAGATACATTTGATTCTATTTCATTCTTAGATTTGAAGAGGTATGTTGGTATGGATAAAGTTAGAGTTGTTGACGGTGAAATAGTTAAAGATTTTCCTGAATTGAAGTTGGATTTTAATTCAATTGCTCAAGGGTATACTGTCGACGTAATCGGTAGTTATTTTGAATCTCTGCATGTAGATCATTATTTAATTAATGTAGGGGGCGAGATAAAGGCTAAGGGATTAAATGATAAAGGTAATATATGGGTGGTTGGTGTTGAGAGTCCTGTTGAAGAGGTATTCGAGAATAGGTATGAGGTAGCAGTTGACGTTAATAATATGGCATTAGCAACTTCTGGTAGTTATAGAAAGTATAAAATCATTGATGGAATAAAATATTCCCATACTATTGATCCAAGGATAGGAAAACCAGTAGCTCATTCTTTATTGAGTGTTTCTGTTCTTGCAGATAATTGTATGGATGCAGATGGTTTAGCTACATTATTTATGGTGTTGGGATTAGATTCTTCTAAAATGTTGCTAGACAGTATGAAAAATATTGAAGCTTATTTTATTTATGAAAATGAGGATAAGGAGTGGGAAAGATATGAGACCTATAACTTCAGGAAGAAGTCTCCCCCGTCTGACACTTCTCTTCTCGAGTAGCGCCACAAATACCACAAGAGCCATCATCTGTTTGTAGCATTGGATTGTTACTGCTACATGTACCAGCAAATTTCCCATCTTTCTTTACAAGAATTTTAATCGCAATACCTGCAAAACCAAGACCTAGTAGTGCAATTGCTAAAAGAATTGTTCCCATAACATTAAAATTAGTAAACGAATTACATCTTATCCTTAACTTGTGGATCTAATTTAAGGTTATGGAAAATAAATTAAAGGAATTTGAGCGGTTGCTTAATATAATGGATGAGCTTCGAGAGCAATGTCCTTGGGATATGAAGCAAACGATAGATTCTATTCGCCATTTAACCATTGAAGAAACATATGAATTATCCGATGCGATTCTAAGTAAGGACATGGAGGAGATTAAGAAGGAATTAGGAGATGTTCTCTTACATATTGTTTTTTATTCTCGTATTGCTTCTGAAACGAATGCGTTTGATATTAAAGATGTGATATCAAGTCTTTGCGAAAAATTGATTCGACGCCATCCTCATATTTATGGCGATGTTAAAGTTAATTCTGAAGAAGACGTAAAGCGAAATTGGGAGAAAATAAAACAATCCGAAGGAGAGAAGAAAAAAACGGTATTAAGTGGCGTCCCAAAATCATTACCAGCTTTGATAAAGGCGGATAGAATTCAAGAAAAGGCTAGAGGTGTTGGTTTCGATTGGGAGAAAAAAGAAGATGTATGGGCTAAAGTTGAAGAAGAATTAGGAGAATTAAAGAAAGAACTAAGTGTAGATAAAATCGATAAAAGTAGAGTAGAAGGGGAATTTGGTGATTTGCTTTTTTCATTGATCAATTATGCTCGATTCCTAGATATTGATCCAGATACTGCATTAGAAAGAACCAATACTAAATTTATTAGCCGATTTGAATGTATAGAGAATGGGGCAAAGGAAGAAGGTAAGAAAATTACAGATCTATCTTTGACTGAAATGGAGGATTATTGGCAAAAAGCGAAAGAAATGTTATAG
>JABSPR010000436.1 GCA_013214975.1 Flavobacteriales bacterium | reverse complement strand
CTTCATGTTTTGCAATTCTAAAAATATCGCCTAACCGAAGATGTTGTCCATTCTCTTTGTCGAACATTACGGAATACAGCTGTTTGCTCAGCGTATGGTTTTGAGATGCATACACCACCCTTGCAGTTGTCATTAGAGCAATTCCTCCACCGTTTGGATTAAGGAGTACATGCTCCCCTGCAGATATTCGACCCGGATCATCCCAACGAGTAAATTCACAGGTCGCTGTAAGGAAAAGCGGCATGTTGTCGATATTTGTCCAATTTGTTATATCCGAAACTTGCAGTACGCGCTCATGACTCCAGCTTGTTTCACCACCATGACCAGTATAATTGATAATTAACTTCCCTTGGTTAACACTATTATTTATTGCGGATCGAACATCAGGGTATCGATTTCCAGCAGCGGTATTTACTTGATTATATGCGTCTAAATATATTTTATCAATATTATATGTAGGGTCTTCTTCTCCCACGAGATCAGCTAGTTCATTACCTTGTCTTGCATATAAGTTGGCATCTTCGTCGTCAGCTACAAAGGTTATATCGTTTCGCCAATTGTTTAAGGTGCTTGGCTTCGAATAACTGATAACTTTATCCACCATTTCTTGCGCTTCCGTTAACGTTGTGGCTGGAATTCTACCAATTCCGATGTCCAAATAATGTTTTGCTCCCGAGTACCAATTTCCTTCATTACTATCTAACATCCCATAGTAATCGTCTGAAACATATGACCTTGTTGGTTCATTAGAATTTACGGACTGATAAGTAGGAATAAAATTAGAATTGCCAGCCAAACGATTCTTATTGTCATACGATCCGTCGCCAAATAAAAGCAAATATTTCATTATGCCGTTCTCGTTGATTGCTCGTTCGTAAAACATTCTGATAAAGTCTCTAATGGCAGTAATGTCAGGGGATCCAGAAGAAAACTCGTTATATATCTGTTCAGTAGAAACAACTAGAACGGATAAATTATCTTCTTCTCGGTGGAATTGAGCTAGCCTTTGAACTTCACTAGTGAAGTCGGGATGGGTGACAATAATAAAATGATAGAGTCCGAGAGCATGTAAGTTTTGATTTAAAACGGGGCCTATTGGATTTGCCATTAGATATCCGGTTGAGTTAAAAGCAATGAACTCCTTAAGGTTATCTGTAGATGTTCTGAATGTAAACGTAGAACCAGATAATGTTCCCGATTGTTCACTGATGTTACTTGGATCAGTGATGTCCCATATTTTTGATGTCGAATTGTAATTTGCAATTTCAAAAGAAGAAATATTGCCATTCCCAACACTAGTTTCATCTCGAAATAGCATTTGATTGTTCGTGAGGCTAAGGGTTCTTCGAATGTTTAATTCAATGTAATCTAACCAACCTACCGAGGCCGATGCTAACCCGTTTTCAATGTATGTTAATGTGATTGTATTAGATGCCGAAGGTTTGAAGTTTAATTCTACACTTGATCCGTAATGGAAAGCAGCCGTGTATACCGATGAAACCTCCTTTATGCTTATGTTTTTCTGAAATATGTTATTTGCGTAAACTTCGAAGATTGAGTTTATGGTAGATCGTGCAATCACGCTAACTCTGCCATAGCCCAGCGAATTATTGTCAATATTAGATCCATCAAATACAAAATCTAGACTAGTTAGGTTTTCAAAAGACTCACCATACCATTGTCTGCCTGACTTAATATTGTTGACATTATCGTTTTCAATAAACTGGAGATCGGTATAACTGCTTACAGTATTAGTGGATGATAGAGGAGACGACCCAATGTTAGATATCCGTTTACCTTGGGTGCCGTTTCCAATTTTCAAATAATAGAAAGAGGAATCGGTATACAAGTTATTTTGATGATGAAAATGGCCATCATCTTCGTTATACGACCAGGAATCAGAACCTTCACCATAAAATAAAATGTAGTCTTCAGAATCGAAAGAACCATCATTTTCTCCGGAAATATAAATGGCATTCTCGTTAAGATCATCAATACGATCTGCATCATTAGCTTCGGGTAACATGCCACCACCATAACCATAGATCCCAATATTCCTGGGGTCTATGTTTGCTACATCAATACCTAAATTGGTTAAAAAATCAAGATCTAGTTTGTAGACTCCGTATGCACCAATATTAAATTTATACCACTCGTCTTGGGCAAGAACAGAAGAGGTAGAAAAATTGGTTGAAATGGTTTTTGAATTTATATTACTAGTGTTGAAAGACGTATTGTAATCAAGGTTAAACGAAACTAATTTTTCATAATGTGAACCTGTTGATTTTTTTCTAATCGGAATGAATGAAACAGATGAATATTTTACTTTTCGGTAGTATCCGATACTTGTAGTTAGTTCTATTCTTTCTGAAATATCTAGATCCTTTAAGAACAATTCCTCTGTAATTGAAAGGTCTTCAAAAACCATATCTTCGATCTGCCATTCAATATTTTCGGAATTTGAAACTCTTACTTTGTGTTGAAAAGAAGGAAGGTTATTTGCCTGATACGCACCGTCGAATGTGAATGTTTTGTGTTGTACATATTCAGATAATTGCTCGGTTTTAATCCCCCGCCAATTCAATACGAATGGAGAAGCGAATGTGCCTCCTGTCGAGAAACAAAACAGAAGTAGAAGAATAATTCTAATTCGCATGAACAGATCAATTACAACGTAAAGTTACAAAGGCTTTAATTGTGGAGCAATAACGCGGATAAATTCGTTTATTGCACTGGGTTTAGAGAAAATAGAGGTGAATATCGCAGTCATATTTGAACTTTAAGTCTCGTACTGTGTTCTAAAGACTAGCTAAGCGATTATAGATATGAGGATTGTTTTAATAGGGTTACAAGTAGTTTTTTGTATTAGCTTTTCAATAGGGCAGGAGTGGGAGCTGGCAAAAGACCAAGACGGCATTATTGTTTATACAAAGGATTCTGAAACATCAAAATTTAAGGCCTTTAAAGCAATAACAGTTTTTGAATGTAAGGCTCTATCTGTTTTGTATGGTATACTAAAAGACAGTGAAAGGATACCTGAATGGGTAACGGACATCGAAAGTATTGAAATTATTAAGCGAATTGGAACAGACAGAACTATAGAATACCATAAAGTAGCTGTTCCGTGGCCTTTTTCTGATCGCGATTTAGTCTTAGAGACATCATATGTATTTGACGGTGAGAAATCATTCACAAAAACGGTTGATCAAAAATTAGATGTCGTTGAATTAGATGAGGATTACGTTAGGATCACTACACTATCAGGTTATTGGCTCTTTGAACAGATTAATAATGAAGAGATAAAACTTACGTACGAAATTCTTGCAGATCCAGCCGGTAACCTTCCTGCTTGGGTGGTTAATATGTTTATTGTGGATGGTCCGCATGAAACTTTAACAAACTTACACAAGATGGTTGCCAAGGCCCAATCTAACTAGTCCTCAATAAGATCTTACTTGCTAAATGTTTTCTCCTGAACAATCTCATTGTCGTACGATAAGGAAATGTTGTACTCACCTTTTGGAAGAAGCGTTGTTGAGAGAATGTATTCTGAATCCATAAATGTCATCATTTTGTCTTGAATGATTACATTTCCTTCAGAATCTGTGAGTTCTAGGTCGAATAGTATTCCTTCCCAGCTACTACTTATGTTGATTTCATTTCTAATTCCATTTTTGGCAAGCTTAAGTACTTCTGGACTACCGTTACTAGCGGTACTTAACTCGTTATAATCCTGTATTTCGAAATGTGTTTTCGCTTGTATTTCAAAAACGAACAAGACACATAATACTACGACTGAAGTTACGAGTAGTGTTTTCATAATTTATCAAGTTTAAATAGTACCCATTATTATTTGTGGTCTAACTTGATACAAGTATATTCTGTATTAAAGGTGTAGGATGATAAATTTCGACGTAAGGCCTTTCGTAATCGATGAACTACACATTTGGAAAGTCTTAAGATGATTGTACTTGTATGGAGATCAGGATATTACTCGTATCCGGCAAGTTTCCCATCTTTGAAGAGGATAACCACATGGTCATAGATCCATTGTACACCGTTTGCCGCAGTATAAGTTTGTGCGGGTTTGCCTAGAGATATTTCAACCATTCGTTCCGTCATTCCAAGCATTGTCTTAGATGCCATAATAGTATCCCAGAATTCATCGCCCATTTCATTTCGATATGCATCTGCTGCAGATTTTAGCCATACTAATGTGAAGTGAGGGTTTTTTTGCTGTGCTATCACTTGACCTCTTTCGTTTTCAAAGAGCATAACCATTTCTAACATATTGATATCCAGGCTAAAATCAATACACTTCCAGGATTCTCCATTAACAAATGGAATTGGTTTTTTTGTTTTGAAATCTTTTACGTCGTGAAATCCTCTAAGTACGTAATCTTTGCCTACTAATAGTTCGGTGCTTTTATTCCAAAACCCTTGCATAACAAATTGCCAATCGTGTTCATATCCGTGATATCGAACGTAGAACTCATCACTATTATCTTTCCGTTTCAATTTTAAATAGTAGTCTTTTTCGGTATCTAAGCCATATTCTCTCATTTTTAAAGAATTTCCCTTGCCCGATGCTATTCCTATCACAATAAAGGATTTTCCTTGAAGAGAGTCATACCTTGAAACCATTGTGCCAACTTGGCAACATTTATAAATGTTGTTTTCTTTTGTTTTTTTAGCCTCAAAATCAAGGTAAAATTCTGGATATCCTGTTTTTCTTAATTTCCTAGGCTTAGGTTTTAAATACAATTCTTGACCTATATATGATTTCATATCTCCGCCTAAGAAATTTACTAAACTGTCATACGGTGCTATTTCACTTCTGTCTTGTGCTATAGATAGAAGCGAAGAAAATGTTAATGTAATTATACAAAGTAGGCTATTCGTTGGAGTCATGTAATTAGATTTTGTTCTTCTTAAAGTTAGAGATCTTCTAAGCCATAACATAAATAAGGCCATTTAATTTAAGTCGATAAAGTGTAAAACTTGTTCAATATGCTGGGGACAATGGTGTTAAAAAATTAATATTTGGATACTTTTGTGGTCATTAACCAACAAAGAGAATTATGGATTTAGTTACAATTATCACGTTTGTTTTGTTTTTGGCAATGTTTGCCTTTATAGGCTTGTCTTCTGTAATGGAGAAAAAGAAAACAACCGAAGATTATTTATTGGCGGGTCAAGATGTAAAGCCTTGGTTAGTTGCTCTAGCAGCAGTTGCGACATGTAATAGTGGATACATGTTTATTGGTATGATTGGCTTTACATATAAGGTTGGTCTCGCTTCGCTTTGGATAGCAATGGGTTGGGTTTTTGGTGATTTTATAGCTTCTATGTGGTCTTTTGGGCACATTAGAAGGTTTGCAGACAATAAAGAAATACAGACTTACAGTTCACTTATATCATATAGAGGTGGTACTCCTTTAAAGACATTACGATTAGTAGCAGGGTTACTTACTTTAACATTCTTAAGTATTTATTCGGCAGCTCAGTTTGCTGCAACAGGAAAAACTTTACTTGCAATATTTGATCTTCAATTTTGGATTGGTGCATTGGTAGGTGCCGTTCTTGTGGTGGCGTATTGCTTTGCAGGTGGGATTAGAGCTACAATTTGGACCAATGCAGCACAATCTATTGTGATGATCGTTGTAATGGCTTTATTGGTAGGATACGGTCTTGCAGAAGTAGGGGGATGGAGTGGTGCAATGCAACAGTTTTCTGAAGTTAGTCCAACGTATATGAATTGGTTTAACGATACAGATTCTATGTGGGGGTTCGCTCCTTTACTTTTTGTAGTAGGTTGGATATTCGCTGGGTTCGGTACCGTTGGTCAACCGCATATTATGCTAGGCTATATGACAATGGATAATGGAGAAAATATAGGTAAGGTTCGTTCTTACTATTATACTTGGTATATCGCATTCTATGCAGCTGCTATCTTGGTTGGTATGCTTGCCCGTATTATTCTTGTTGATGGAGATGGTTTTGATCCGGAGATGGCATTGCCTACAATGGCAATTGAGTTATTCCCTCCTTTCTTGGTAGGCGTTATGTTAGCTGGAGTTTTTGCAGCAACAATATCAACTGCCGATTCAATGGTTATAAGCTGTACAGGTGCTATTACGAACGATATTTTCCCCAAATGGAAGTTTAATTACATGGCTAGTAAGATTTCTACAATTGCAGTAACGATTTTTGGTGTGATTGTAGCGATGTATGCTTACTACACGGATACCAATGTGTTTGACATGGTTGTTTATGCTTGGGCTGTAATGGGAACAGGATTTGGGCCATTATTAACGTTAGTCTTAATTGGTAAGAAACCAAGTGAAAAGGTGTCGATAGCAATGATAGTTGTTGGGGCTTCATCTACTGTGGCTTTGGCTATGATGGGAATAGCAGAACCAACTTACTTTATTCCAGGAATGTCTATTGGCTTTATTATCTACTTCGTAGGTAATAAATTCTTTCCTGCAACTGAGGACGTAAAGGCGTAAACGTTTATATTTTTAGGCGAATGGCAAGCTAATCCATAAATAAAACCATGTGTGGTATAGGTTTCAATAACCACAAGTAGAAATTACGTTTCACTAGAACTACCAACCTTTCCAAATACTAGGAATTACATTGGGTTTATTAGATGTTGTAAATAGTTTTATATCACTTGTAATTAAAAGTTAGTGTGTAATGAATTAGAAATTACTCTAGCCATTGTACTAATATTTTAAAAGTTGTGCCCGCAAAAGTTTCCTCTATTTCATTAGAATTAGAAGAAGTATAATCGCTCAAATAAATACTGGTAAGTCCTATATAGTTGTCTACAGTTCCGTCCTCGTCATATACATATAGCCACAAAACTGAAGTGTCAATATTGTCTATTGTTACATTAGGAGAAACTTCCCATGTAATGGGCGGAGCAAAGTTTGAATAGGAATCTGTTTGATAAAGAATATTATGATTCTCATCTTGGATTTGGATATAGGGGTCAGCAATACTTGAAGTATCCCAAGTTTCGCCCAAATCATTAACTGTTGAAAAACTCTCGAGCGTTACAAACTGAATTTTCGCCTTAGTGTAATGCGAACAACTTCCGTCATCTTCTTCAGCTAAACTGTTATAGTTGTATGCTGAACTATCTGTACAGCCTTGCTCTTTTTTACACGAATTAAATGTTAAGGTTAACATCAGAAGAGTGGTTATAAATAAAGCATGTTTTTTCATAATAGCGTTTTAGTTATTGAAATTTAAAGTATGCACTGTTTGCTAATAACGTAATAAAATCAGAAGAGGATTCTTATAACGGTTATTGCTTTTATTCAAGAATAGTAGGAACGACATCCTCTTCCAAGTATATGGGATCAACTTTTACACTATCGGTTTCTGTGTCCCACAATACATTCGCTATATACCATCTTTCATTTTGATAAACGAGCATGTAAGCGTTAATGCCTATTTCTCTTCCTGAATCCCCTTGTTGATCATCCCAAACAGATTCGTACGTTTGAAATACTTGAGCCATGTTGCCAAACCTGTCTATTGTAATTCCAAGCTGACTTAAATCTAAATCTACATTGTCGTACCAGCCACCATCTTGCTCAATGTAACTTTCAACAGTGTAATTGTTTAGTTCATCATAATCCGCATGAAAAACTTGATTAAGCTGTGTTTGTGGTAAACACAAATACCTTAGTCTGTCCCAGTTTCTTGCATCTCCAGCACTACCTGAAAGGACTTCTTGGTATGCGTAACAGATCAGTTGAATACTCTGGACATCATCTTTGTAAGGACTGGAATCTTCGGTACTAGAGACAGTTTTAATTGTAACGTTTTCTTCAATAACAGGGTCTTTGGAATCTCCACATGAGAAGATTAAGGCGCATAAACAAAGAAGAAGAAAATATCTATTCATTCTATTTAATGTATGCTTCGTCAATTATTTTATCACTTGTTTGGTGGTCCCACATAAGGTTTACTATCCACCATCTTTTCTCACTGTAAACTAATTGGAATGAATTTATACCCTCTATTGTTTTTGATTCTTGTCCTTCCAAAGAACCTGCAAGTCTCCAAGTTTGAAACACACTTGCGATATTCCCAAATTGCCTAACTGTATGTTTGAGAGATGATATCTTAGTATCTGAGGAGTTGTATCTTGTTTTACAAGATGAAATAAAATCAGCCAATTCCTGAACTTGTACCAATTCGGAACTACTCTTAGTTGCATCAATTTGAAGCGAATGAGGTAAAAATAAGTTGTTAAGTCGTTCCTCGTTTTTAGTTATACTTGATAGTGATGAAAGGAATGCTTTACAAATGCTCTCTGCTGAGTAGACGTCATCGCTGTACAAGCTCTCTGGATTTGTAGCTTGTGAATCGATGGTGAGAAATAAAAGAAAAATCCAAAGTGATTTCTTCATAAATGCATTTGTCTTTGCGTTAAGTAAATATATATTTTTTGGATTCGAATGTGTATTCATGTTTATAAAAAGGAGTAAACTGTTTATAAATCATTTATATGTAACTCGAAAAACTCTTTATCCGCCTCATGTGTAAGGTAATTGTTTACATTATCCTTTGTTACCCATCGAGCTTCAGGGTTGTCAGGATCAATAGGTGTAAGCGATTGCTCTTGAGTTGTGAAAAGGTAAATGTGTATAGTCTTAATCTCGTTAATGTTTGGATTTCCACCTACTTCTAATCTGGGTCTGGTATAGCTGCCTAGTTTTCTTATAAGATCTAATTTAGTTAATCCTATTTCTTCGTGAATTTCTCTCTTTGCAGTATCTAGTAATTCTTAGCCTTCTTGCCAGTGGCCTTCTGGTAATGGCCGAGAGGTACCATGCTGACTAACTATAGCAACTTTCCCTTCGGTGTTCAGTACGATTCCCCCAGCGCTTTCGGTGTACAAGATGTTCATTGATTCTATTGTGTTTGGTCTCTTCTCTGATTAAGGATAAATCTACGTAAAGTATAATTCTGGCAAAATGTAAAGCACTACTTTTTATACCTTTGTTATCACCAAGATGCTTTAATATAAGTGGAGAAGAAATAACGGTAGAAGTTAAAAATGAATTCAGCAAAATTAGATAGGATAGTACAAGACCATAAACTGCCAAAGTTTAGAAAGGGGCAAATGAGCAAAGCCTTTTTTAGTGAGGCTGTTCAGTCTTTTGATGAGATAACCACGTTCTCTAAAGATCTACGAAATCAGCTGACAGAGAAGGAGAATGTATTGACATTTACACTTCATAAATTGTATGTCTCAACGGCAAAGAATGCATTTAAGGCTTTGTTAAAGTTGGAGGATGGCAAAGTAATAGAATCCGTTTTATTGAATCCTAAGCCAGGCTTATGGACTACTTGTATTAGTAGTCAAGTTGGATGCGCCCTTGGTTGTGATTTCTGTGCTACTGGAACCATGGGTTGGATTAGAAACCTTACTTCAGAAGAGATTACGGATCAGGTTCTTTTCTGGCGTTTTTACATGAAAGAGGAGCTAAAGGAATCTACGCTTAACAATGTTGTGTACATGGGAATGGGGGAGCCCCTTCATAATAAAAAAGAGGTATTTAGTAGTTTGGATGAATTGATGAATCCAGATACATTCAATATGGGAGCGCGTCATCTGTCGGTTTCTACTGTTGGCTTGGTTCCTGCAATGAAGGAACTAACAGATCGGTTTCCTCAAGTTAACTTGGCTGTTTCGTTACATGCACCAAACGACGAAACGCGATTAAGCATGATGCCGATTAACAAGCCTTACCCAAT